>JAYTVG010000871.1:0-1115 GCA_043744135.1 Deltaproteobacteria bacterium
ACAAAGTAATTCACCGACCTTGGGCGGTGAAGTAACTTTCGACAAGCCGAGGGCAGCAACAATGCACCTCGCCCATGGCCTATCGCGTCAAGGCCGATCCTGGATGCGCACCAAACGGTCCTTGAGCCGTGTGATGAGGTCAGCTTGTTCGGCCACCTTTTGTTCGCGCGCTTCGGCGGCGCTAGCCAGTTCATCCAGCCGCTCGCGCAGCTGCGTCAGCTCAGCTTCAAGCTCGGGCACGACTGCGCGCCGACCGACCTCGGCGTCCAACTTCAAACGCTGCAACTCAGCCATCGTCTGGTTGTGCGTGACGCGCACCACCGCAAGGTCCTCCTCGACGGCCTGGCGTCGTTGTGCTTCTGCGTTGGCGCGGGCTTGGTGTGCCGTGAGGTCGCCTAACACAGCGTCGCGCTCGCGTTGGGCGTTTTCCAGCAACGCCAGATGCTGCTCCACTTGCGCCGTGGTCAACATCAAGTTGCTCGACTCCTCGCTCAGGCGCGCCGTCAGCTCACCGTGGCGCTCAATCGCCAATGCCGCACGTTCGTCGCCGCTGCGCTGCAGGTCCATGTGCTGTGCGGCGGCGTGGATGCGCTCGGCTTCGAGCTGTGCTTGCAGTGCTGCGATCCGTCTCGCATGCGTCACGCGCGCATCGTCGATCTCTGCGGCGCGCAGGGCGGCCTGCGTCCCTTGCTGTGCTGCGGCCGTTTGCGCTTCGGCGAGCTGCGCTTGCGCAAGCTCCGCACGCGCAAGCGCTGCGACGTTCGCATCGCTGGCGGCTTGCAATTCCTCGCGGGCGCCCGCGCTGTGGTGCAACACTATTTTGAGGGCGTGGTGCGCGGCCTGCGTGATCGCCGCGATGTCTCGCTCCGCGACGCTTTGCAGCGTGACGGCGTGGGCCTGCGCCTCCGCCAGCGTAGCCTTGGCGAGCTCGCGTTCGGCGCTCGACTGCACATTGGCGTCTTGCGCTTCGATCAACTCTTGCGCGAACAAATCACCGCGGGCGCGCTCCACAGCGAGCAGCGATCGCGCTTCCGCCAACGACGCCGCGCACAACTCCGCGGTCGCTGTGCGTTGCGCCAACGCGTCGCGCGCCTCTTGCAGAGTGGCATCGAGCA
>JAYTVG010000872.1:0-1114 GCA_043744135.1 Deltaproteobacteria bacterium
ATCAAGTCCGCGCAGTCGTTTATGGCGAAGGTGGTGGGGAGTTTTCACAACACCGACGAGCTGTTTCAAAAGGCCGGGTTGTACCGGCTGGCGCGCGCCCTCAGTGGCGATGATGCGCGCTTTGTGCGGCAGCTCGCGCAGCGCTTTCCACGCGCGCACGGACGCTTGCTGGGCGACTACCTCGTGAAGGTCAAAGAGCTGATGGCGGAAAAAGACGACGCGCAGGCGCAGGTGCGTCGCGTGCGCGACCAAGTGCTCAGCGTGCTGTTCAACTTATCCAAGCGCGGCAAGATCGACGGCAAATACGGCCAGGCCCACGTGCGCTTCGAGGCGCAATAGCGCGCGCCGCACGCGCGACCGGGTGTAGCGTCAGCGACCGTTTCAGTTCGCGACCGTTCAGTTCGCGACCGGGGCGAGGTAGACAAAGCCCATGCACATCTCGTCGGTGGTGCGCGCGCCCCAGTTGACATCTTTCGGTGCGGGTTTGACGCCGTCGATGGGCACCTGGTGCTGTTGGCTGTTGTCCCACGTGCAGCGCAAGTAGAGCTTGTCTTCAGGGAGGTACAGCTGCGCTGGGTGGTCCAGGGCAAAGCCCATCTGGCGGTGAAAGTCCCACGCGGGGATGTTGAGCAAACACGTATCGCCCACGGGCGAGTGAATCGACAGCTCAGCTGCACTGCCAAGCTGATGCATATGCAGTCCCACCAAATGAACCTCGACGAGCTCAGACGTGAGCCACGGCGCCATCACCGCTAGCTGCAAGCCGACGTTGACCTCGACGTCGTGGCTGACCGCGCCCTCGCCGGCGGGGATCAACATGCCGCCGCGATCCCAGCTGTTAAACGCCCAAAACGGCGCACCCATGGCCCGGCGCTCGACGCTGTCTTCAATCTCAAGCACCAGCTGCGACGCGTCGGGGTCGCCGGCGGTGGCGTAGTGCACTTGCATGGTGACGACGCTGCCGGGTGCCACCAACTGCCCGGTGCCTTCAGGGTAGGCGATGCCCGAGGCGCCAGGCGCCCACGAGCCGATGTACAGCGGAAAGTCCACCGACACACCCAAACCACAGTCGAAGCCCGGTTGTGCGTCTTGCGCTTCGAAAGCCAAAAACGTC
>JAYTVG010000873.1:0-1113 GCA_043744135.1 Deltaproteobacteria bacterium
AAGCAGGCCAAAGGGTCCTACGCAAACGTGCGCGCGGTGCACGGCAATGCCTGGCTGTTGTTTGGCGCGCTGTTTCGGCCGCATAGCGTGTCGCGGCTATTTCTGAGTTTTCCAGACCCCTGGTGGAAGGCCAAGCATCGCAAGCGCCGCATCATCAGCGATGCGTTCGCGGCACTCGTGCACAGCCGGCTCGAAGTCGGCGGCACGCTACTGGTGCAAACTGACGTCGCCACCTTATTGGAGGAGTTGCTGAGCCGCTTTGAAGCACAACCACAGCTGCGCAACATCGCAGGTGCGGGGCGGCTGTCGCGCAAACCCATCACGGCGTCCACGCACCGCGAAAAACGTTGCCGCGTTGAGGGCATCCCGATCTTCCGCGCGATTTTGCAAAAAGTCGCGTAGCCGAACCGTGCGCGCACAAATGCCGAGCATCGCGTGGCGTTAACGCGGTAGCTTCGGCGCCCTCCTTGTCCCAAGGTCGCTGAACATGCGCGTCACCCTCGGTTTGGTCTTGCACTGCGTCGCTTCATTGGCGTGCGTCGCGTGCCAATCGCCAACACCGCTCACTAAGCCCGACCGTGCACCGGCAGCGACGTCGCCTGTGACAAAAAAGACAACCGGCCCGGCGGCGCTGCACTTGCTGTTTACCGCTGACGAGCACGGCTGGCTGTTGCCGCTCGCTGACAAAAGTGCCGGCATCAACAAAGGTGGCGTGGTGCGGTTGTGGCAACAGCTACGCGTTGACGAGGGCTATCGCGCGACGGCCGATGCACGCGCCGCGGGCTACCTGTTGTTGTCCGCGGGCGATATGTGGACAGGACCCTACGAAACCACCGTGCTTGAGGGCGCGCCGATGGTGCAGGCGATGGGACTGATGGGCTACGCCGCCGCCGCCGTGGGCAACCACGAGTTTGATTTCGGTGTGCGGGTCCTCGGTGAGCGCCGCCGTGAATCGAAGTTTCCATTTCTCGCGGCCAACCTCATCGAGGTCACGACCGGCGCCACTCCCGTTTGGGCGACGCCGTTTATCATTGTCGACAGCGGCGGGCGGCGCGTGGGTGTGCTGGGGCTAACCAACATCGACACGCCGATCACGTCGGATCCTCGCCACCT
>JAYTVG010000874.1:0-12412 GCA_043744135.1 Deltaproteobacteria bacterium
CGACGGCGACGGAGTCCTCGGGCAATCACCCGAGCCCGAGTCCGAGCCCCTCGATGTACGTTGCGCAGCAAGTTCACCAGTCACGTTCACGCTGAACCAGCACACCATGAAGACAACCGGAACTTCGGCCACCTTCGCGCAAGTCGTGAGTGCCATCGTAGATGACTATGGGACACAAGGAGAAACATGCCTCAACCAATTGATTTGGCCGCGAGTGGACAACGTCTTTGCCCATCATGGGCTTTAACCGCTTTTCTACTAGGAGCCGCAGCGTGCGATTGCCCGACGAGTCTCCGGGATGTGAATGGCGCGGCGAGTCCCGGGATGTTCTCGCTGTTTGGAACGTCTTCAGATGACTCTAGCGTGTTTCCGTTTGCGCAGTGTGAATACGCCGCAACGTCGGTGTTTGTTTACAGCAGCAGCGCGAGTGCCAATGATTTGAATGAAGCTTATCGCAACGCTACCCTCCTTCAAGAAGTAGAGACTTTAGACGGCCAACCTGTGCACGTGCCTATCGTGGGCGAACAGACGTTGGTGGTGTGTATCGTTGGGAACGCCTTGGCGGACAAACACCAAGATGGGTGCGCCGCCGTACGTCCCGGGCCTGAGCGGAAGGTCACTGCATCGCGGAGCGCATATGAGACCTGCGTGGTTTCGGATAGCAGCGAACACGTGGAGTGCGTTAGAGGGGTCACTTTCAGCGATCCCAGCGAGTAGGGTTCACAAGGAGAACGTGCCTCAACCAATTGATTTTCGGAGGTCCCGTCAATTGGTGTGGTGAAGCTGATCCGCTGTAACCGTTCAGGCCATGCACGAAGCGCGATCTTTTTGCGGGGTTGCGCGCGCGTGAATTCCGCGATCGACAGATGTCGATCCGGGCAACCGCTTCTGTTCGGTGGACGAAGCGACGCGCATCCGCATCACCGAGCTCGAGGGGTCGTCGCCGCGCGGTCGGCGGAGATCGCCCAGCTCAACCAGCTCGTCGAGAAGTTGCTCGGGGAGATCGGCCGCAACTCAAACAACTCGGGCAAGCCGCCGTCGATTCGCCGGGCACTCGCGCGCAGCGTCGCCCGAAGGGCACGAACGGCGCGGCGGGCAGCCCGGCCACGAGGGATCGAGTCGCGCGCTGGTGCCGCCTGAGCGCGTGAAGCACGTCGAGGTTCTGTTTCCGCTTGAGTGCGAGAATTGCTTCGCGTCTGCGCACGATGAGGACTCTGAAGGGCAGCAAGGAAAAACCCTCGAGCAATCGAGGGTTTCAGTGGTCGGGGTGACAGGATTCGAACCTACGACCTCTTGGTCCCGAACCAAGCGCTCTACCAAGCTGAGCTACACCCCGCAAGACGTCGATGTAGCGTTGACGATGCCGACCGGTCAAGGCGAATCATCGCCGTTGACACAGCACCGCCGCAATTCCTTCGCCCAAGGTCGGTGAAATCAAGCGAGCGCGTGCTATCAACACCGCAGAGGGATCGACATGACGGTTTTTGAAGTTTTCATCCCAGCGAAGTCGCCCGAATCGCCCAACGTCACGCTCACCATCGAGGCGCAAAACTGGATTGGCGCGCTCAAAAGCGGCCTCAAGAGCATCGGTGAGGGACAAGAAGCCGTCGCCAACGTGATGTGTGACATCAAAGAGGACAACTCCATCCACGTCACCGACGTGTCGACGCAGCGGGTGTTTCGTTTGCGCGAAGTGTCGATGCTCGCTGCCACTGTGCCCGAGATGCGGGCGGAGTCGGCCACGCCATCGCCGCGGCCGATCTCGATTCCAGACGCGCCAGCCTTCACTGACGAGGACACGCGCACGATCGCCGACGTGCGCGCCGCATCTGCAACGGCTGGCTCCGCAAAGACGCTCATCGAATTTCGTGCGCCGACGTTCCCGTCACCCGCGCTGCAAACCGACGCGACGCCCGCCAGTCGTGCGCGCGCGGATGATGAGCAGTTGCCGTGGCGCAAGTTGCCCACCCAGCCGCAGCCCGCCGCGCGCGCACCCAGCGTCGACCCCGCCGGCGTTCCCGCGTTTGTACCTGCATCCAAAGCGTCGGCCGCTGACTTCCGGCCCATCACCCACGAGGACAACAGCGACACGCAAAAGGTGCCGATCGAAGCACCGGTGGCAAAGCAAACGGCCAACGTCAAAAAGCCCAACGCGCGCACCGTGTCGTCACCCGTGTCGTCACCCCCCGTGTCGTCGCCCGTGTCGTCGCCCGTGTCCTCGCCGACCCCACGCGGTGTGCCCGCACCCGCGCCTAAGCGCCCTTCGGGGCAGTTTCAAAACGCTCCCGCGCCGACAGCGCGACAAGAAAGCAAAGCCCTCGCCACCGACCCGAAGATTGGCCGCGTGCCGACGGTGCCCAGCGTGTCTGTTGCTGACGCCATCGCCGATGTGTTTGATGCAACGCAGGATCTGTTCATGGACGGCGGCGCGTCACCGCAAAAGATCGCCGAGACGTTGCTCAACATCGCGCTCGCGCACATCCCGGCGGAGTCGGGCAGCTTTTACCTCGCGGACGTCAACGGCCACGAGCTGCGTTTTGCGGCCGTGCGTGGTCCCAAAGCCGACGCGCTCAAAAAGTCTGGGCTGACCGTGAAGGTGGGGCAGGGCATCGTCGGCTTGTGCGCGCAAGAAGGCATCTGCCTATTGGTGTCGGACATCCAAAAAGACCCGCGCTACTTTGCACAAATCGCGGCGGCGATCGGCTACCAACCCAAAGACACGTTGTGCGCGAGCGCCGAAAAAGACGGTCGCTTGTTTGGTGCGCTGCAGTTGATCAACTCCAAAGCAGGCTTCGAGGCCGCGCATATGGAAGTGGCGCGCTACATCGGCCTCACCGCGGCAAGTTTGCTTGAGCGGCATGACGGCTAGCCCACGTCGACGGCAGACGCGGTTCACCTCCCAAGGTCGATGAATGGCATTTTTCCTCTCCCAAGGTCGATGAATGATCGCGTCCATCAACACCTATCTCGACGCCATGAGCGCAGGGATCAGCTGGTACGAAGTCGCGAGCGTCGCACTTTGCCTGCTGCTGTCAGCGGCACTTTGCAGCGCGGAGACGGCGCTGATGGCGTTGTCGGAAGCCAAAAGCAAGGAGCTGGTCGCCGCCGGTCGCAGCGCCGGATTTTTGCGCATGTGGATGGACAAGCCACACCATTTGCTCACCGCGGCGCTCATCGGCAACCACGCCGCCAACGTTGGTGTTGCGGTGGTCGCAACGTTGGTGATGGAGCGGACGTTTCATAGCTTCGGGGTGAGCGCCCTGGTGGCCGTCGGGGTGGTGGTGTTGTTGGTCATCGGCGAGCTCGTGCCGCGTTCGTTCGCAAAGACCCACGCAGTGGCGGTGGCGCCTGTGTTGTTGCCTGTGGTGGTCGCTGCTTACGTGTTGTTGTGGCCCGCGGTGCAAGCGTTCACCCGCATCTCCGAGCTGATGGTGCGTCTCACCGGTGGTGCGGTCACGCGCAGTGGCCCGTTTGTGACCGAAGACGACATCGTCTCGATGATCCAACTCGGCTCAAAAGTTGGCGTGCTCGACAAACAAGAAGGCAAGATGCTCGCCTCCATCATCGACCTCAACCAAACGCTGGTGCGCGAAGTCATGATGCCGCGCACGGAGATCTCGGCGTTGCCGATCAGCGCCACGGCCGATGAAGTGCTCACCGAGGTGAAAGAAAAAGGCCACTCGCGCATGCCGGTGTACGACGACACGCTCGACGAGGTGAAAGGCTTCTTTCACACCAAGGACCTGCTCAACATGATGGCGCAAAAGCGTCCCTTCAACTTGAAAGAACACTTGCGGCCGGTGTTGTTCGTGCCGGAGTTGATGCGCGTCAGCGATCTGTTGAAGCTGTTTCAAAAAAAGAAGACCCACCTCGCCGTCGTGGTGGATGAGTACGGCGGCACGGCCGGCATCGTGGCGTTTGAAGATGTGCTCGAAGAAATCGTCGGCCCCATCCAAGACGAGCACGATGACGAGCACGCCTCCTTCAAAAAGATCGACGACAACCGCTTTGTGGCGGAGGGGCGATCGGGGCTGTACGAAATCGGCGAAGCGATCGGCGTGACCTTCCCTGCCGATCAGGGGTACGAAACGCTCGGCGGTTTTTTGATCGCGCGCACGGGTCGTATGCCACTGCGCGGCGACCGCGTGTTGCTGCAAGGGTGGGCGTTTACGGTGCGCGAGGCGGATGAAAAGCGCGTTGCACGCGTCGAGATCGTGCGCGCGCCTCAAAACGCACCTATCGTTGCGTCCGCCGGCACCGAGACCACCTTACCCACGACGTCACCCGATGATGGCGACGCGCACGCATCTGCAAGCGGCGACAAACACGCCGACGACGCGATCGCGCGCGGCCCGACTTAGCCCGACCTACAAGGTCAACGACAGCTGCGCGCGCGCATTGATGAGCGTGGCCACCGTCGAAAACAATTCGGCACCGGTTTTTTTACAGACCCACTTCGCATGTGCGGCGTCGAACTTGAAGTGCCAGGCCTCGCGGTTGGCGGCGAGCCAAACCTCGTGAAGAGGTCGCTGCGTGTTAACGACAAAGGGCGGCCCGACGGGAAAGCCGATTTTGAGCACGTCGTTGTCGATGTTGGCCTCGACGACGTCGGGATCTTGTGCATCGAGCGCGCGGCTGATGCGATCGATGGCCCGCTTCGCTTCTGCCTCAAAGGCTTGTTCGTCCATTGCGTGCGTCCGTTTCAGTGATTTGGCGTCGACGCTGAACCCGTCGCGCCCAGCGAGGATCACAACAGCCTACACTGGAATCAACCGGTGCACGAGGTCAGAAACTTGAGCCACGCGCACGAACCGGCTCAAATGGGCGCCAGTGAGCGCCACGCAACCTACCCCACCCCCACGCCGCGGACTGCTCGTCACGCTGTGCGTGTTTTTGTGTGTGTGCGCGGCGCTGTCGATGGCGCCGTTGCCTGCGTGGCTTCAGCCGCTGCAAATGCGCTCAGCGAACGATGTCAGCAAGCTCGCGGCACGCGTGTTTCACAAACCGCGCATGACGCTCGCCGAGCACGAAAGCAAACTTGCCGGAGCCGGTGCCGATGGTCGCGATGCGCCACCGGGTGAAGGCATCGCTGACAGCGCACAGTCGCGGGCGCTTGAAGACGCCGAGCTGTTCGCGACGCGTGATGCCCGTGCCGATGTCGACGCGCTCGGCGGCACCGTCAACAGTGCACCGACGGCGGTGCGCGCGGTCGACAGGAAAGCGTGGGTCGCGCGTGCGGTTTCACCTAAGGCTGAGCACTTTCGTGAACAAGCGCGCAGCGTCAACGCGCCGGGTGCCGCCATCGACAACCCGTGCGTGGAATTTCGTCGACCGTTGGAGATGAACGATGACAGTGCCGGTTCGTCTGCTCCCTGCCAGCGCACGGCGCTCGACCCGCTGTATGCGACGCTCGACGCAATCGTTCGCAACGACAGCGGCGCACGCGCCGGCATAGTGGTGCTAGGCAACTCGCTCATTGCCTCAGACCATGTCACTGACGTCGTGCGGGCACGCTTGGTGGAACGGTTCGGCGATGCCGGCCGCGGCTTTTTGCTGCCCGATCGCTTGTCGAAGGTGGCGGGCCGACGCGTGCGCACGGGCCAAGCGACGGCGGGTTGGAGCATCGCGACATTCGCGCAAGACCCACCCACAGACGGCAGCACGCCGTTGTTTGGCTTATCGGGCAGCCTGCACACGTCTACGCAGGCGGGTGACGCCACCACATGGGAACTCGACGGCGCGACGCGTGCGCGCTTGTTTTACGTCGAGCACACCGGTCAACCCGCGATGCGCCTCGAAGTTCGCACCGCACAAGGCAGCAAGTTGGTCGGACGTGTGGACGCGATCAACGTCGACAAAAGTGCCATCGACGAGACCTTCGACATTGCGCTACCGGCCGACGCCAAAGAACTCACCGTCACCGTGCAAGGAGCCGGCGCCCAGCTGTCGGGAGTGGCAATCGAGCGCGACCACGCAGGTGTGGTGCTCGACACCATCGGCGTGCCGGCGGCGAGCGTCAGGTTGTACGTCGACGGTGTGCAGCCCGACGCGTTTGCGCGCCAGCTCGCCGCGCGCGACCCGGCACTTGTGGTGTTGATGCTCGGCGGCAACGAAGTGCGCGCGTTTGATTTTGGTACGCTCGACGCTGCCACGCTCGGGCAAAAGCTCGACACGCTGCTCGTGCGTGTGAAGGCAGCAGCACCACGCGCCGCGTGTTTGTTGGTGGCGCCCATCGACGCCGCGAAGGCGACCGCGGCGGGTGAAGAGCTGGTGACGCGCGCACACATGGGCGACGTGTTGGCGATCCAACAGCAAGCCGCGCGTAAGCACGGCTGCGCGTACTTCAACTTGTTTGCGGCGATGGGGGGCAAGGGATCACTCGCGCAGTTTCGCGACAAAGGTTTTTTGTCCGACGACCTCGTGCACCCCACATGGCGCGGCGGCGACGTGTTGGGGCAGTTGTTCGCGGACGCCCTGGTCGAAAACTACGTCGACACTGCAGCGCCCACCGGTATGCAAGTCGCGCGGCGTAGTGACGCGCCTTCGCGCGAGCCGACGTTTGCGGGCTTGTCGTTTCCTGAAAACGACAGCGGCGCGGTCGCGGTCAAAGGGCAACCAGCGCCGCCGCATCGTCGTGCGCTCGCTCGCGTCTTCGCGAAGCTGCGCGCACTCGAACACGGCGACACCAACACACGGGTCGCGATTGGACAGCTCGGCGCCTCACACACGGCCGGGCAGGTGTTCACCGACCGCGTGCGTGCGCGCTTTGCCGCGCGTTTTGGCAGCGCTGGCCGAGGCTTTGTCAGTGTCGGTCGCTCGAGCAGTCGACTGGAGCAAGGCGGCGTGTATCGCACCATCGACGGCAACTTCGAAATTGCCGACGGTCGCGACGTGGTCATGGGCGGCACCGTTGGCATGAGTGGCACCAAGGCGCGCCTTGAGCCGGGCGCGCACTTTGCGGTCGAGTTTTGTGCCACGCCACCAACGGATGCGCACCTCAAACGCAAACACGCGCACGCGATCGACGCGCCGCTGCCCGCCGGCTGTTTTGCGCATGCGGCGCCCGGTTTCGTGCAGCTGGCGTGGCTGTACACGCCGGACATGGGCACGGCCGAGGTGGCCGTCGATGGCAAAACCGTCGCGCGCATCTCGCCTGTGGATCGCGATCCGCAAAGCGACGTGCAATTCCTGCGCATCCCGGTGGACGCACAAAGTCCGGTGCTCGAGGTCTCGGTGTTGGCGCCGCTCAAATCAGCTGCGGTGCGAGGCGAACATGACGACGCTATCGGACCGGTGCATCTGTTGTCCGTCGTCCAAGAGCGCGAAGGTGCCGGCGTCGTCGTTGATGCGGTCGGCTTGCCCGGCACCACCGGCATGACGCCGCAACGTTGGCGCCAAGATATTTTGGGCGCGGAGGTCGCGGCGCGCAACTACGACCTCGTGGTGACGGCGTGGGGCACAAACGAAGCGGGCATCGCGTCGCTCGACGAAGCCACCTACCGTCACCATTTTGACAAGACGCTCACCACGCTGTTGCAAGCGAGCCCCGGCGCAGACTGTTTGATCGTCGGTGCGTCGGACCGCCTCGACAGCAAACCCGGGGGCTGGCGCGCGGCCCCGGCGCACGCGCTTGTCGAACGCGTGCAACGCGACTTAGCGGCCGCGCACGGTTGCGCGTTTTACTCGCTGCGCACGGCGATGGGCGGCGCTGGCTCGATGGAGCGTTGGGTAAAAGAAGGCCTCGGTCACGACGATCACGTGCACTTCACGCCCGAGGGTTACGTGAAGCTCGCGGATCAATTCGTCGATGACTTGATGGCGGCGTATGCCTTCGACGGCCTACTGCAACAGCGCGCGAAGCAGATCGACGCAGCACCACGCAATGCTGAAGCGGCGGCGCGTGTCTCCGACAGGCGGGGTGGCTGATGTTGTTTCACTCTCTGCAGTTTTTGCTTTTTTTGCCGCTCGCGCTCGCGCTGTACTGGGCGGCAGCCGATCGCGTGTTGGTGCGCAAGATCGTGTTGGTGTGCGCGAGCTTGATCTTTTACATGGCGTGGAACCCGGCGCCGGTTGTGTTGTTGCTGTATCTGACGACGGTGGATTGGGGAGTGGGGCGGTTGCTGCGCCGCTACGACGGCGACGCGCACGTGGGCAAGCGCAAAGCCATCGTGTGGTTGTCCATCGTCAACAACTTGGGCTTGCTCGGGCTGTTTAAATACGCCGACTGGCTGACGCAGTGTGTGGTGCAGGCGTGCGCGCAGTTCGGCGTGACCTTGGTGTACCAGCCGATGGGTTTGATCCTACCCGTCGGTTTGAGCTTCATCGTGTTTCAAGGCATGAGCTACACCATCGACGTGTACCGCGGCAACATGCCTGCGCGTGTGCGGTGGTTGGACGTCGCGGTGTTCATGACGTTTTTCCCGCACGTCGTCGCCGGCCCCATCGTGCGCGCCAGCGATTTCCTGCCGCAGATCGACGCGCGTCCGCAGCTGATGGATATGCAAGGTGCGCGCGGCTTGTTTCGCATCGCCACCGGCATGTTCAAAAAGCTTGTGCTGGCGGATTTTTTGAGCGCCACCCTCGTTGATCGGGTGTTCGCGGATCCCGGGCAATACTCCGGCGCCGAGGTGGTGACGGCGATCTTCGCGTACACCCTGCAGATCTACTACGACTTCTCCGCGTACTCAGACATCGCGATCGGCACCGCGGCGTTGTTTGGCTACGTGTTGAAAGAAAACTTCGACAAGCCCTACCTCGCGCGCAACTTGAGCGAGTTTTGGCGGCGCTGGCACATGTCGCTGGCGAGTTGGTTGCGCGATTATTTGTACATCCCGCTCGGCGGCAATCGCTACGGCCGCGCACGCACCCTCGTTAACTTGTTCATCACCATGCTGCTCGGCGGCGTATGGCACGGGGCGGACGGTCGCTTTGTGGTGTGGGGCGCCGTGCACGGCATCGGTCTGTCGCTCAACCGCGCGTGGTGGTGGATCTTCGGCGAACCGATAGCACCCGCCAAATGGAAAGTCGCGCTGTCGACGCTGTTGACGTTTGTCTTAGTCATGGAGGTGCGCATCGTGTTTCGCGCCCGCGACATGGCGCAAGCACAGCTGGTGTTTTTTGAGCAGTTCAAAACCGGCGCAGCGTCAGCCAACCTGACGTGGACATTGTGGTTCGTGTTGGCGGTGGCGACCGCGGGGCACTTCATGACGCACAGCGCTTACGATCGCTTGGTGCGCGCGTTTGTGTGGGCGCCACCGTGGCTGCGCGCGCTGGCTTTGGTCGCACTCGCGCTCGCCATCAAACAAGTCGCGTCGTTTGAAGTGCAGCCGTTCATCTACTTCAAGTTTTAGCTGATGACCTTACGTGCGGCTCTCGGGATCGCCGTGGCCGCGCGACCGACAACCGCCGTTTGAGGATGTGCACGCGCGCTGGCGACCGACGCGGCGACCCGCCCCCTTTTCGTTGCGAATCGGCCCTGCAATGACGACGCCATGACACGCGGTGCGCACACTTCCCCCATGCCCAACTTGACCATGGTGCCTCCGCTCGCCTCCGCGCACCAAACGGAGCTGCTGCTCGATCACGTGCGCCCTGTCGGCACCTCGCATGAAAGCCGGCTGCCGGTGTACCGCGCGATGTTTTACACCTTCGACATCTCCGCGCGTTTTTTAGCCGCGTGCGCGGTGGGCAAGGGCACCATCAGCGAATGCGATCGGTTGATGGACACGTACTGGCGGCGCATCTTCATGTCGGGCAACGGTCGCGTGTCACGCGTCGGTGCGCAGCACTTTTCGCCCGGGCAGCCGCATGTGGTGATGACGAACCACAGCTCGCTGCTCGACATTCCAGCGTTGATGGCGGCAGTGCCCGGCTCGCTGCGCATGGTGATGAAAGAGGAGCTTGGCAAAATTCCTGTTTGGGGGCACGCGTGCGTGGCCTCGGGGTTTATCCCCATCGATCGCAAAAACCGCGACAAGGCGATAGCCCAGCTCGAGAGCGCGAAAAGCGTGCTGAACAAGGGCGTCAACATGTGGATCTCGCCCGAGGGCACACGCGCGCGCGACGACAGCCTCGCGGCCTTTAAGAAGGGCGGCTTTCACCTCGCCATGGACCTCGGGCTACCGATCATCCCGGGTTGGATTGAAGGCGCGCAGAGCATCTTGAAGCCCGACCAGTTCGTGGTGGTGCCTGACGGCCACGTCTGCGTGCGTTTCGGTGCACCGATCGGCACGACGGGCCGCACCAAAGCGGAGATGGCGTCGTTGATGGCCGAGGTGCGCAGCTCCATCGTCGCGCTGTCGGGGCGCGCGGATCCGCTCGCCATGCGCGCCGCTGCGTAGGCTGCGGGGCCAAACGCCTTCACCCGCGACATCGGCGTGCCCAACGCAACGCGACGCTTCCCGAGCTGGTTGTCCTCGGCGAGTGGCCGCAGCGTAGCGATCGTCGATGTGCCGCGGTGCACGCGACGGGAGCTTTAGCCTTTGCGCGCGCCAAACAGCCTGCGCAACAACGACGGATCGGTTTTCACGTCGCTGACTTCGGCGGCGGCCGCGACCTTGCCTAGGTTGTTTTTGTAAGTGGCGTTGTCGGGTGCGAGGTCGATCGCCCGCGCGATCGCCGTCACGCTGTCGCCGTAGCGTTTCATGCGCGTGGCCAACACGACGCCGAGTTGGTTGTATAGCGGCGCTTTGACGGACGACCGGTCGATGGCTTTTTGCAACAGCGCGATGCAGCGTTCATAATCGCCGGCTTCCTCCGCCTTTTTTGCCTCCACGATCAAGCGTTCATCCTCGCTCAATCGCGGCGTGCGCGCGGCCGAAACCGCGGCACCAAAGTCGCGCTGCATCTCTTGAGCGTCGACGCTGTCAGGGTCAAGCGACAGCGCCAACCGCAAATACGCGTTGCCGCGTACGACGTTGCCGCTTTGCAAGTCGACGCGCGCCATGCGCAAAAACGTCGCCGCGCGAGGATGCTCCGCGCGCTTTGATACCGCCGCAGCGGGCGGCGGCGGCGGCGGCGTCTGAGGCGCCGTGATGCTCGACGACGACCGCGGCGGCAAGCCGAACGTTGCGAGCATCGCGGGCCGAATCGGTTCAGTTGCCGGCGCGACCGCAGGCGCACAGGGCTCAAGGAAATCGACCATCATTGTGGGGTCGTCATCGTCAAACAGCGCGACCGCGGGCGCTTCATTGCTGTCGCCGACCAGCTCGTCAAAGCCGGGTGCCTGCACGCGACCTGCGAGCTCGATCATGTGTTTGTCGATGAGCAGCGCCAGCACGATGCGCAGATCGCCGCTTTCAAGGCCCGCCACAACGCGCACCCGCGCCATCGGCCGCGCGCCGTCGATCAAGTCGAGCACATGGCGTTCGATGGGCGTGAGCACGTCGACACGCGTGGCCACATCGGCGCTGCGCACGAACACGGACTCGGGGCGCAGCTGCGTCGACGTGCTGGCACCGATGTACGCGGGTGCCGGCACCACAATGCGCTGGTGCTCGCCGGTGGCGACGGTTAAAAAGCTGCCAGTGTCTTCGCCCATGACGTCGCTGACATCGCCACCGAGGTCGCCCAAGATGACCGCATCGCCAAAGCGGTGGCGCGGTGCGGGTGCGCCGTCGCCAAAACCGCCGGTGTCGCGCACGAACAAGCACTGCGGGCACATGCTGCCGCTCACGTTTGATGTGACGCCGCATTTTTCACACCGCATTCGTTTGCAACTAAACGAATTCGTGCGAAATGAAAACGAGCGAGGACGCACACGGTGCATTCGCCATCAAGAGTTAATGCTCGCGCGCTTTTGCTTAGCTTGCGCCGCGGCCAAACAGCGCCACCGGCACCGTCTTTAAAATCAGCTCGACGTCGATGGCGAGGTTCCAGTTGTCGACGTAGCGCAGGTCAAGCTGCATCCACTCCTCAAACCCGATGGCGTTACGCCCACCCACTTGCCAATAGCACGTGAGCCCGGGTCGCACGCTTAAGCGACGACGCTGCCACAGCTTGTACAGCGCGACTTCGCGCGGCACGGCAGGGCGCGGACCCACAATCGTCATATCGCCACGCAGGATGTTCACGAGTTGCGGCAGTTCGTCGATGGAAAACTTACGGATGAAGCGTCCTACGGCGGTGATGCGGGGGTCGTGCTTCATCTTAAACACCGGCCCGGTCTGCTCATTTTGCGCGAGCAGTTTGTCCTTCATGGCGTCGGCGTCCGCCACCATCGAGCGAAACTTGAGCATGTTGAAGTGTGCGCCGTGCAGCCCGACGCGCTGTTGGCGAAACAGCACCGGCCCTTTGGACGTGAGCTTGATGAGCGCCGCGGTGCCCAGCAACAGCGGCGACAAAAACACCAGCGCGGTCGCTGAGCCCATGATGTCGACCAAACGCTTGACCGCGTATTGCATCGGTCGCGTCT
>JAYTVG010000875.1:0-3558 GCA_043744135.1 Deltaproteobacteria bacterium
TGCGCTTTGTTTGACGATGCGGCGCGTGAACAACATCACGCCATCAGTGATCTCGACGCTCTGCTCGATGCGCACAGGGCCCGCCCGTTTGGTGCCGCCGGTTGGCGCCTCAACGTACGCGTCGCCGGGCAGCAAACGGGCGGGCCCTGTGCGCATCGAGCAGAGCGTCGAGATCACTGATGGCGTGATGTTGTTCACGCGCCGCATCGTCAAACAAAGCGCACGCGTTTCGCCCGAGCAGTGGCCGGCGGTGTTGGCGGGGTGGCGGGTGGCGCTGGGGACGGCCGACGCCCGTGTGGTGTTTGTCATCGCCCCGGGAAAAACACACACCAGCCCACCGTGACGACCGCCATGGCACAACGCGCGGTCACCTCTCAGCGCGTCACGAACGGTGTGCAGCTACAGCGGGGAATGCCTCAAGGTGCGCACGCTTTCATCTGCGAGCCTCGATGAATGTCTTGTTCATCTGTCAAGCGGCGATGAATTTATTGTTCGCCTCCCAAGGTCGGCGAATTATTTTGTTCACCTCCCAAGTCGGCGAATTGGGCGCGCCTCGAATAAAACCGTTACGCTTGGTGAGTCGTTGTCAGATCGACCCCGCCGCGGGGGACGGAGCCCGTTTACGTGTCACCCGGGAAGCCCTCGCCACAACCAGCTGGCAACCGCAAGGCGGCCAAGGGCGTCGCGCGCGATGCTTCAGATCCGCCTGCGGACGACCTTGAGGGGTTTTTCGTCGACGCAGTTCCAGCGGCGAAAAAGAAACCTGGCCGCGCTTCCGATCGGCGCCGCGATCGCGGGCAAGCACCGCTGGGCGAAGGGGTGCCAGACACGCGCGCCTCGATGCGACGTGCGGCGGTGGTGCGAGGTACGCTGACATGTGCCCGTGGCCCCGAGGAGGGCCAGACCGTCGACCTCGTCGACGGCGAGCACGCGGTCGGACGCGCACGAGAAAACGCCTTCGTGCTCAAGGACATCGCAGCGAGCCGCAAACATCTGCGCATCGACGTGGACGAGCGCGGCTGTCGGCTCGTGGACCTCGGCAGCGGCAACGGCACGCGCTTAAACGGGCGTCGGGTTTCTGAGGCGGAGCTGCGCCACGGCGACCGCATCGAGGTCGGGGGGTCGGTGCTGATCTTCGCAGACGTCGATCGCCCGGTGCCGCAGCTCGACCAACCCGACGACGCGCAGGCGCGGGTGATCCGTGCCGCGGAGAAACTGGCGGCGGAGCTCTCGCAACGCATGCGTTTTGCGGACCAACCTGGCAACGGCGCGCCCGGTTTCGAAGACGCACACGTTGCGCGCACCCAGCACCTGCCGGTGGTGGACAAAGAACGGCTCAGCGCCATGCGTGCCGAGTTCAGGCAAAACAACGGCGCGCAATCCAAACACGAGCAACTGTGGAGCGAGACCAACAGCCAGATGCGCTTGGACGAAGTGATGGCGAGCGAGCAGCCCGAGCGGGTCGCGCGCCCAGCGACGCAGCGGGCGCTGCAGCCTCCGGTGGCAGTCGTGCCGATGGCCAGACCGCAGCAAGCGCGTACCGCGCCACCTCCGCCCCCTGCTGCGGATCGCGAGGACTACGACGATGAGCCGTCGTGGATGGCGACAGCGCTCAAGAGTGCGGTCGCGCTCGTCGCTGTGTTTGGGCTCGTGATCTTCGGCATCAACTTTTATGTCGCGCGGCGCGGTCACAGCGCACCAGTCGACGACGCGAGCGTTGCGCAGCAGTTTCAAGAACAGATATCGCGCGCGGCTGACGCGGCGCTCACCAAGGATTGGCAACGCGTCAGTGAGGCGACAACGCAGGCGCTGCTGTTGAAGCCTGCCGATGCGGAAGCGTTGCGGTACCAAGCGCAGGCGCGCACCGAGATCGACGTCGCCCTGCGCATGCGTGACACACTGCAAACACCGCCTCCCGCGCCAAGTGCAGCACCGCCGCCGATCGCGCCCCCGCCACCTGCCGCGGCTCCCGCGCGCGAAGACGTCGTGCCTGCCGCTGCGCAACCCGCGCCGCCAGCACCGCAAAGCAAACCAGCACGGCGCCCTGTCGCCAAAACTGCGCCCCTCCCTCGCAAGCAAGAACAGCCCGCGCCGCCACCGCCCAAACGCGCGGGCAAAAAGATGAGCGAGGACGACGCCCAAAGCGTGTTTTCAGATGCCATCGGCATGTTGCGCGACGCCGACACGGATGGCGGTTGCCGGCTGTTGGCGAAGATCGCAGCGCAGGCCCCGGCGGACTCCACCTGGGCGCGCAAGGCTGCGTCGCGAATGGACAAGAGCTGCCCGTAGTGGGCGCTACACTACGTTCGCAGCCTGCGACGCAACGACAGGTTTTTGCCCGCGAAGCCCAACCGCGCGTACAACGCGTGCGCGCCCACGTTGCTCGGCGTCACCTCCAACATCAACGCGACGTGCCGGGCGTCGTGCGCCGCCAACTGCGCGATGAGCTGCGTGGCGTAGCCGCGGCCGCGCTGTGCGTGATCGACGTAAAGTTCGTCGATGACGCACGCTTCGCCACCCAGCTCATTGGACCAAAACGCCACCAACAACGCGTAGCCGCACACCACACGATCAACCTCGAGCACCACGGCGCGACCTCGTTCGGGGCGCTCAACGAACGCGATCAGCGTGCGCTGCGTGTGGTGTTGTGGGACGGGCGCGTCGCCGGGATCTTGCGCGTACAACGCCAAGCTCAACTGCACGATCGTCGCGTGGTCGCTGTGCGCCGCGGGCCGCCACAGGGTCTTTGTCGTTGGCAAGCTCACCGAAATCCTCGCATGGGTGACCGGCGCTTCCAACCACAAGGCCCGATGTGTCGTAGATTCGTGGTGGCTTCGGCTCAGCGCCGCGCCCAGGAGAACGATGCGGCTGTTGTACGGCGTGGTCGGTGAAGGCATGGGGCATGCGACGCGCAGTCGCGTGATCCTTGAACATCTAGTGCGCGCGGGTCACGAGATCCGCGTCGTGGTTTCGGGGCGCGCCCACGCATTTTTGTCGGAAAAGTTGCGGCAGCACGAGCGTGTCTCTGTCATCCAAATCGATGGGCTTAACTTGCGCTTCGAGGGCAACGGCATTGATGTCGGCGAAAGCGTGCTCGCCAACGTCGACAAACTGCCGAGCGCGGTTAGGCGCAACCTCGACGTGTACGTCAACCAGCTGGCCGGTTTTTCGCCCCAGGCGGTCGTGTCGGATTTTGAGAGCTTTGCGTTTTTATACGGCAGGCTGCACGGCATTGCCGTCATTAGCGTCGACAACATGCAAGTCATCAACCGCTGCGCGCACGACGCATTTGTTTCCAGCGACACCAGCGTGTCGTTTTTGATGGCTAAGCTCGCGGTCAAAGCGAAGCTACCCGGCGCGTACCACTACTTGGTGTCGAGCTTTTTTTTCCCGCCAGTGGCAAAGCCGCGCACCACGTTGGTTCCGCCCATCTTGCGACCGGAGATCCTCGCCGCCAAGACCGAGCCTGGGGAGCACGTGTTGGTGTACCAGACCTCGCATGCCAACCAGACGTTGATTGAAACCCTGCGCGCACTGCCGCATCGATTTCGCGTCTAC
>JAYTVG010000876.1:0-3557 GCA_043744135.1 Deltaproteobacteria bacterium
GCGAGGTTGGTGGCGCGCCGCTTTGACCGCATCGGCGTCAAACTCCCTGACATACACATCGCGCCGTTTGATACTGACGTCGTGGTGGGGCCGTTCACCATCCGGTTTTTGGCGGTGTCACATTCGATCCCCGACGCCAGCTGCTTGGTGGTGCGCACGCCAAACGGCAGCTTTGTGCACTCGGGGGATTTTCGCGTCGATGAAGCGCCGGTGCTTGGCCCGCCCACGGATATGGCGGGGCTAGCGCGCGCGGGGGACGTCGGTGTCGACGTGCTGTTCGCCGATTCCACGGGCGCGCAACTCGAAGGTCACAACAGCGGCGAACGCAGTGTGTACGCGCCGCTGTTGGCCGCGGTGCAAGGCGCTGTTCGGCGCGTGGTGGTGGCGCAATTTGCGAGCCATATTCAACGGCTCGCGTTGGTTGCACAAGCGGCGCGCGCATGCGGTCGTAAAGTCGCGCTATTAGGCCGTGGCGTTCAAGAGCACCACCGCATCGCGAGCGACCTGCAGATGCTCGCGCTTGACGATGTGCTCGTGCGTGAAGGACAGCTGCTCAAGTTGCCACGAGATCAGCAGCTGTGGGTCGCGACCGGGACGCAAGGCGAGCGCGGCAGCGGCTTGTGGCGTTTAGCGCGTGACACCGGTCCGTTTCGCTTGGAGGCGGACGATCGCATCGTCATGAGCGCGCGCATCATCCCCGGCAACGAGCGCGCGGTCCACACGCTGTTAGACGCCGTGGCCGAACGTGGCTGCGACATCGTTGACGGCAAGCGCGCGCCGCACGTCAGTGGACACGGCTGTCGCGACGATCTTGAAGCTCTGTTGTTCGCCACGCGCCCCAAGCACTTCATTGCGCTACACGGCGATGTCCGCCACCTGCTCGCGCACAAACATCTCGTCACCGGCGCCGGCCTCGACGACGACCACGTGTTCGCCATGCGCGATGGCAGCTCACTAGTGCACCGCGATGGCGTCATGCAGATGGGCCCCGACGCGCCCAACACCAACGAGCCGTACGCCATCAACGGCGCCGTCCTCGACGACCCGGGTGACACGGTGGCGACGCGAATGCGCATGACGCAAGCTGGCGTGCTGATGGTGTGTGGCGGAGCGGCGATTCGGTTGGTGGCGCGCGGGATTTTTCCGCCGCTCGGCGCGGCCTTGCAGCGCGCCGTGCTCGACGGTGCGTCAGCTGCCCTGGCAAAAGCC
Source organism: Deltaproteobacteria bacterium (assembly GCA_043744135.1). Taxonomy (GTDB): domain Bacteria; phylum Myxococcota; class UBA727; order UBA727; family VGSZ01; genus JAYTVG01. The sequence continues at coordinate 1,210 of JAYTVG010000876.1, forward strand.
GGCACCCAAGACGAGGGTGAGGCTTGCTTGAGCTTAGCGCGGCTGTTTTATCGCGCCGGCCGCAGCGCGCCGGAAATCGTATTACTGCCGAGCAGCCAAACCACAGCGGCGGAGTTTTTGTGAACGCAAGCGACAGTCTCGATCAACTCTTGTCGTCGTCAACCGTCGCGGACGGCACCTTCACATTTGCGGTTCCGCCGGGTTTTGGCCAGGGTCGCGCGACGTTTGGCGGCTTGGTGCTCGGGGCGGTGGTGCGCGCGATGGCGGGCGTGTGCGCCGACGACGCACGGCGCCTACGGTCATTGCACGCGCAGCTGATCGGCGCGCCAGCCGTCGGTGTCACGAGCATCACCGCGCGCGTTTTAAAGGCCACGTCGTCGGTCACCACCGTCGTCGCCGAGCTCTGCCAAGCGGGCGTGCCGCAAACCCACGCGGTAGCGGTGTTCGCCAAAAGCCGGCCGGTGCAGCAGCAATGGCAGTTGTTGGCGATGCCGAGCGCGCCACCGTGGGCCGACGTCGAGCCCGCGAACCTCGACAATCCGTTTGCACCCGAGTTCACCCGCAACTTCGAATTTCGCCCAGTGAGCGGCTGGCCGTTTTCGGGTGCTGAGGCGCGCACGCTTGGCTACGTGCGGCCCCTCGTGCGCTGCAACGTGCGTGATGATGCGTGGCTCACTGCGCTCATCGACGCGTGGTGGTTGGCGGCGTTCGTGTCGTTTGAGGCACCCCGGCCGGCAGCGACGTTGACGTTCGCGGCCGAGTACCACGGCTCGGCGCAAGATCTCGACTTGGACGCGCCGCTGCTTCACCGCGGCGACGCCATCGTGCTCAGCGACGGCTACGCGACCGAGACCCGCGAGTTGTGGGCGACCAATGGCCGGCTGCTCGCGACCAACCGCCAGATCGTCGCCGTCATCAAATAGCGAAGCGCCGCGCTCACCACACCTCGCAGCGGTCCTTCTTCACCATCTTGTCGCCCGCTTTGCAACCAAACGCGGCGGCGAACTCGGGTAGGTTCGATAGTGGTGCGTTGACGCGCCACAGCGGTGGCGAGTGCGGGTCAGTCGCGGCGCGCAGACGGGCGTTTTCGGGGCGGTACTTGCTGCACCATGACTGCGCGTAGCCCAAGAAAAACTGTTGCTCAGCGGTGACGCTCGACGCGGCGGGCGGGTGTGCCTTGAGCCAGGGACGCAGCGCAGCCAGCGAGATCTTGAGCCCACCGAGGTCGGCGGTGTTTTCACCAAGCGTCAGGTCGCCCTTCACTTTGATGTCCTCGATAGCCGTAAGGCCGTCGAACTGATTTTTCACGCAGGTGGTCCTTTCGACGAACTTCTTGGCTGCGTCAGCGCTCCACCAATCCCGCAGACTTCCGCCCTCGTCGAACTTGCGTCCCTCGTCGTCAAAGCCGTGCGTGATCTCATGGCCCACGACCATGCCCATCGCACCGAAGTTGACAGCGTCAGTTGCATCACGGTTGAAAAATGGCGGCTGCAAGATTCCTGCGGGGAAGACGATTTGGTTGAGCTGTCCATCGTTGTAGGCGTTCACCGTCGGCGGGGTCATGCCCCATTCGTTTTTGTCGACGGGCTTGCCGATCTTCTTGAGATCGCGCGCCGCTTCAAATCGCGCGCCCTTTTGCAGATTGCCCAGGAACGTCTTGCGATCGGTCTTGAAAGTCTTGTAGTCGCGCCACACGTCTGGGTAGCCAATCTTGTTCGTCATCTTCGTCGCCTTGAGCGCGGCCACGGTGCGCGTGGCGTCGTCCATCCACGGCAACTGTGCGAGGTTGGACAAAAACGCCGCTTCCACCGCGGTCACGATCGCCAGGGCGCGGTCTTTGCCGTCGGCGCCGAAGGTCTCGTCGACAAACACGCGACCGAGTGCTTCACCCAGCTGCGCATCGGCGAGCGCCACGCATTTTTTCCAGCGCGGTCGATCCTCTTTGGCGCCCGTGAGCGCCGCGCTTGTGTACGCGAAGTCCTCCTCTTGAAATGCTTTGGGGAGCGCCGGCACCACGCTGCGCAACAGCACCCACGACAGATACGCCTGCCAGGTGCGCGCACCATCTTTGTCGGTGCTGGTCTGCTTGATGATGGCGTCCACTTCCGTGAAAAATACCGGATTGTCGACGTTGACGGCGGCGTTTTGCGCGGCGCCCATCGCGCGGTAAAATGCCACCCAATCAAACGACGGCATGAGCGTTTTGAGACCGTCGAGCTCAACACGGTGCAGCTGCTTTTCAGGATCGCGGCGCTCGACGTTTGTCATGGTGACTTTTGCCAGGCGCGTTTCTAGCGCCATGACGAGGTCCTTTTTTTGCGCGGCCTGGATTGCGGTGTCGCCAAGCA
>JAYTVG010000877.1:0-1108 GCA_043744135.1 Deltaproteobacteria bacterium
GCCACCCGTAACGCACCCGCGGCGCGCGGACCGTGCAGCGCACCGAGGCCGCGCAACAGCACAGTGTCGGGCTGCAGCGACGTCAAAAATGCCGCGATCTTCTCTTCGCCGGGCTTGGCGATGCGCGGCGGCGCCACGCCGACGTCGCGCGCACCCGCCGCTCGCAAGTGCGCAAGCGTGCTTTTGGTGCCCACCAACTCCAAAAAATCGAGCACCACACCATCGGCACCAGCCTGGTGCGCGGCCAACGCCTGCGCGGGCGTGCGGCACAACACGAACAAACCAGCGGGCGGCGGCGAACGCGGTGCGCGCGCGTCGTGCAACAGCTGCTGCACGGTGGCGGCCGTGACGTCGTGGCTGCGTTTTGCGTTGTGCGTCAGGGCTGCCACCAGCTGTTGGCGCACGCGGTTGAGCGCGGAGGTCGGCAGCGTCAGTGCACCATCGAGCGACACGCTGAGTGTCCCGAGTGCAAACGGCGTGTTTCCCAAACGCCCGAGTTTGTCTGTCAGCGTTGCCACATCCAACGCGTGGGTGTGGGCGGCAGCCAACACGACATCGGTGTGCGCGACCGCGAGCGCGCCGCGGTCGCTGTGTGCGCGCACAGTGAGCGGCACGCCAACAGCACCGCTGACGTGCAGGTGCAAGGCGTGCTTGTGCGGCGCTTGATCGACGTCGTGGGCGATGGCGCGCTCTAAAATGGGGTCGTCGTTTTGAAACACCGGCCGGCCGATGAGCGCACGGCTGGGGGCCGAGTCGGGACCGCACCACACCCGCACGCCGTCACCGTCGGTGTTGACGTCCCAGATGCGACCACCAAATTCTAAGGCACCTGCCTTGCCGCCTTGCACAAACAGCCCAGCGCCAGCGACGGGGCAAGGCGCGTCGGCATCTAGGGTGAACACCAGCTGGGCTTTTTTGTCGCGGACCACGACGTCGGTAACGACGCCTAATGCGATGCCGCGGTGATCGCACGTCACCCCCGGCACCAGCGCTTGGTGGTCGGTGCCCGCCAAAAATCCCGCGCCCGAGCCGCGCGAGTACGTCATCAAGGCACGCGCGCGTTTGTCAGCGAGCGCCAATCCATCGACGGCGGCGCGGTACAGCTGTG
>JAYTVG010000878.1:0-3543 GCA_043744135.1 Deltaproteobacteria bacterium
CCACCAACTGCGTATGCACGGGCTTGGGTTTGTCAGGCTTCTTTTTGTCTTTTCCCGGCGGCGGCTTTTTGCTCGCCAACGCGCGAGTTGCCGGGGCAACGCCTGGCTCAGCGGAGGGGAGGCGACGGGAAAACAGCGGGGGCGACGTCATAACGACATGATAGCCACAATGCGGCCGCGACAAGCCAGCAGCGCGCATCAGCTGCTCAGCGACTTCAGTGAAGTTAGCGCGTGCGCAGGTCGAACGCAGCGTCAATGACGGAGCCCGGCACCGCCGGCAAGCCGAGCTGGTCAAGCGCCAGGTTGCCGACATCAATGTTGCGGATGGGGCTGTGGGTGGGGTTGAGCATCACCAAGTCTGCACCAACTTGCGCGCGCGGCCCGTACGCGATGAACGGGACGGTGTAGTTTTGCGCGTCCATGGCGTCGGAGTGCCCGTAACCGTGGCCGCCGTGATCGGTCGTGAGCAACAGCGTCGTCGTGCCGCACAGCGAAGGGGTTTGCACGAGCGCGTTTGCCAAGCGCGTGAGTTGGACGTCGTCTTGCTCGACCGCCGCGAAATACGGTGAGCCCACGACGGCGTCAAAACCCGAGCCGTGTCCCGCAGCGTCCGCGGCCTTGAGGTGCACAAACACCAACGCACGTTGCACGTCGCCGAGCGAGTGCAGCGCCAACACCACCGCGTCCATCGTGACGACGTCGGTCTGATCGCCCACTGCGGCGATGTCGATCTTGTTGGGACCGTTGTCGATGCCGATGGTGTCGTTCGCGCCGGGGTTATACGAGTTGACCAAGCGCAAGAATTTACTCTTGCTCGCCGCCATCACGGTGGTCAGACCGCGGTCGTGGGCGACGTCGAAGATGCTCGCGGTATAGCCGCCGCGGTCGGTGTGCACCGTCACATTGCTGTAGCTATTGCCGACCACATGGTGGCCGTCGGGACCGTCGACCGGGCGACCGGTCACCATGCCGGTGTGGTTTGGCAGCGTCACCGAAAACGTCGGGTCGGTGCGCGCATCTAGCGTCGATGCACCCGCGCTGCGCAGCGCCGTTAACGTCGGGACGCGCGTGGGATCGAGCGTGAGCGCGGCTGACTTGAGCCCGTCAAGCGACACGATGATGGCCACCTTGACGTCCCCATCATCGGCGATAGCGCAGGCTTGCAGCGCCGACAGCGAGACACCCTCGTGCGCGGGTGGCGCACCAGCGTCGACGTTTTGCGCGCCGCCATCGACATCGCCGGCGTCAGCGCCACCTGCGTCACTACCCCCCGCATCTGCACCCGCGTCGACATCGCCCGCGTCGTCGCCGGCGTCGACGTCAATGCTGCCGGCGTCGTCGTTGGTGTTGGCGGCGTCGAAGTTAGCACCCGCGTCAGATGTGCCCGCATCTAGTCCGGTGGGTGCTGCGTCGGTGGCGGGATCGCGTCCAGCGCACCCCACCAGCATCAATGTGCAAAGCGCAAGCCTGAGCATCAGGTGAGTATGGCACGCGAAGCGAGGCTGCGCGAACGCGCGATGCACGCTATAAGACGCAGCCAAGAGCGCCGCGAACGCCGCATGCCTATGAGCCAACGCCGCATGAGTGAACCCACATGAAGTCCAACCAAACGCCCTACATGACCACCGTTTTGGCCAGCGAGTTGGTGGTGCGTCTGGTCGCGCTGCCGACGCCTGCACCGTCGCTGCTGGTGGTGTTGTGCCACGGCTACGGCGCGCCCGGCGACGATCTCGTCGGGCTCGCAGCAGAGCTGTTGCGCACGCCCGCGCTCGCCGCCGTCACGTTCGCGTTTGTGCAAGCGCCGCTGCTGCTCGACGGCGCGCCGTTTGGAGGGCGCGCGTGGTGGCCGATCGACGTCAGCCGCTTCGCAAACGCGCTCATGTCAAACGACCCCGAGGCGGTCGACGCGCTGCACAACGAAACACCCGAGGGATTGCCAAAGGCGCGCAAGCAACTGCTGGCGAGTGTTGACGCCTTGACCGCAAAAATGCCCGGCGTGCCTGTCGTGCTCGGCGGGTTCTCGCAGGGCAGCATGCTCGCCACCGACGTCGCGCTACGCAGGGAGGAGGTGCCGGCCGGGTTGGTGGTGTTTTCGGGCACGCTGTTGTCGCGCGCGCAGTGGACGGCGCTCGCGGTCAAACGCAATGCGCTGCCGATCTTTCAAAGCCACGGCACGCACGATCCGATCTTGCCGTACGCGAGCGCGCAGCTGCTGCAGCAAATGCTCGATGCGCCGCGCGCCGGCACATCGTCACGCGTGCAGTTTCAGGCATTTTCGGGCGGCCACACCATCGATGGTGCGGCGCTGAATCGATGTGCAACGTTTCTGTGCAGCCTCATCCCCGCCGCAACCGGTGACGCATGATCGCTTTGCTGTTTGCCAGTGCGCTTGTGGGGGCGCCGGATGCGTTCGCGACGCTCAAACTCGCCGTCGACACCGCGCAACACCTGCCGAGCAACAACGTGCTGCGCACCGTGCAAGGCAGCTACCATGAGCCGCTCGTCAACGCCGACGTGCAAGATGCCTTGCCCGCCGCCGACCGCATGGAAGAAGCGCTCGGAGCTGTCGACGCCGCAAACGCTCAAGCCACGTGCGTCGTTCCCGCCGAAGACGTCGCGCGCGCAGACGTGGTGCCGCTGGTGGACGGCTTGTTGATGCTTGCGTCCGTCGAGGGCGCGAGCGGCAAGCCCAGCACCGCCGCTGCACATCTGTCGCGCGCCGCCGACGTGGCGCGCTTGATGGTGCGCTGTGAGGGCGTCACGGTGGCGTCGATGGGTTTCGCGCTTGAGTTGCTCGCGAAGATTCGCACACACACGGCGGGCCTGATGCGCGCGCAGTGGCTCGACGTCAAAGCGGCCACACGCGCCGCGACGGCCCTCGCCCCCCCAAGCGACGCGGAGCTCGCGCGGCTCACCGTGGCGAAGGCGGATGTGCTGACGGCGCTGCGCGTGCAGCTGATGGACGCGCGCGGTCAAACGCAGGCGCTTGTCAACAGCGCGCAACAAGCGCCCACTGCGATAGAACAAGGGGGGCAAATCAAAGCGCAAGACGTGGACGTGCGCTGTGGCGTCACGATGTCACCGACGCGTTTCGTGGTGTCGCGGCCGGTGATGGCGGTGTTGGCGGACCGCGGCGCGCAAGCGATCATGGCGGACTCAGAACTGTTTTTCGCGCTCGACGGCACCGGCTTGATGGTGTTGCGCGCTGGGCCGGCCGCGCGCTCATGCGGGTTGCGGGACGGCGACGTTGTCGTCGACGTCAACGGGAAACGCCCAACGGCACAAGACGCGCTCGCGCTGTCCGACAACATCATCAAAGACGGCAAGGCCAACATCCGCGCCCGACGCGCAAGCGATTACCTAGACATCGTCATCGAACCGGCGCCATGAGCCCGCGGGCTTGGCTGCGCCGGCTGACGCGTTTGGGTTGAGTTACTGCGTTGGGCTTGTTTTTTTTTTGGCTACTGCGTTGGGCTGGTTTAATTTCGACTCCGTCGAGGTGGTTTGTTTCCAGGGCGCTGCCCTGGACCCGCGAGGGGGCCC
>JAYTVG010000879.1:0-12336 GCA_043744135.1 Deltaproteobacteria bacterium
TCTGGAACGCGACAACTCCGCCGATTGAATCGGCAAGAAAAAGGATTCATCGCGTTTTCACGCGATAGTTTTTTGCTCACCGCCGCTCGATCCACAGTCTGTTCAATGACGAATCAATGAAGAGCGATAGCCGGTGCCGGGATCCTTTCGTAACGTGAACCGATTGGGCCTGGCAAGTCCCCCCGACCGATCATGCTGCGGCAAACCACAAAGTATGGGTGCATTTGAGGTGTTATGCCCCAAATCTTGAATGTGGCGCGGGCGCCGCCGCAGCCAAAAAACCGCGGGCATTGATCGGCATCGCGCGCCACGAGGCTCGCCGCATAAGCCACTCATGTCACTGTCTTTTTAGCGCAGGTACGCAAACGATAGTTTTTACCGGATCGTCCCTTGCAACTCGCTAAACCCCTGAAATCTGATCCGAAATCAGAGATCATCTCATGTTGACGCAAATCGCGTACATCCCGATGAAAGCCCCCCGTCACTGCAGTCGAGGGCCCGCGCAAATTTTCGCGGTCAAGTGCCAACTGCGCTCGTTCAAGCGCCCGCACGGCGCGAGCTGCGCCATCTTTCATTGGCGATCAAATCAGCCGCAACTCAATCACAAACATGACTCGTCGCCCTGTCCGCCCGATCGACACACGATGGTGTCTACAGGCCAAGCACGGTCTTAAGATGTCCGGCGGCGCCGAGGCCGATGAGCAAGAGCGCAATCGCTGTGAGCGCACCCAGCAGCGCCATCGTCAGCTTGAGCACGAGCGAGGGGCCCTCGCGCACGCTCGCCACCGGCTCGTCGACGTACTGCACGCTTGCTTCGGGCGGCGCAAACGCCCCGGCTAACGCGTCGGGTCGGCTGCCAGGGCGCAGCGTCACCTCGTCGCCGAACTGCGGAGCCGACAGCCCCGAGCTCGACGGCTCAAACGGCGGCGGCAGCTCCGTCCCCTGCGCGTCGCCCGTCTCAGGCCCGCGCGCTGCTAGCGAGCGCTGCACCGGTGACATCGCGGTGACGGCAGCGTCGGGGTCTGACGAGGCTGGCGCGGTCTCCATCGTCATGCTGCCGGCCGCGTCGCCATCTTGCGAATGTTCTGCGAGCGCAGCCATCGCGTGCAGCAGCGACTCCTCAGAGTCCGCCGGTGTGGGCGGCCTGATGTCGCTTTGCAGCTCGGACATCGCTTGAATGTCGACAGTGTGCAGTTCGCGCGGTTCTTCTTGCGTGTTGATGCCGCGCGGGTGCGTCGCCGTCGACAGCCGCCCCGTCAACAGCGTCTTGCCGTCGTCCTCTTCAACATCGGCCTGCCGCGGCAGTTGGGCGCGTGGATTTGACAGGTCGGGGATGTCGTCGGACACGCCCACCGAGCGCAGATGGCTCGGGCCGCCACCGAGCTTCATCGGCTTGGTGCTCGACAGCTCGACAGCGCGCGGTGCGTTTGACCCAGCGCGGTGCGCGCTCACAACAGCGGTGCGATCGACGTCGGTGCCGAGGGGTGCGATCGGCTGTTGCGGCACACTCACGGTGCGTGGCGCGTTGCCGGCGGTGGCGGCGCTGATGCGCGCGCGCGGCGTCGCGGCGGGGTATTTGGCCGCGTCCGCCAACAGCGCATCGATGCGTTGGCGCACCGGGTCCTTGTCGGGCGGAAACAAGATGCGCATGAATTGGCTGAGCTGCGGCGCGCCCAGCGGACGGCCCGTCGACGCCAAGTACGCGTCGAGCGCCGCGCGCACCTCACCGGCCGACTGGAAGCGCTGATCGCGATCTTGCGCGAGCGCCTTCATGCAGATCTCGTCGAGGACCGGCGGCACGCGGCTGTTGACCTCCATTGGGCGCGCGGGGGGCTTGAGCGATCGCTCAAAAATCTCCATCGGGGTGGCGCCGGAAAACGCCGGCCGTCCCGACAAAAACAAATACAACGTGGCCCCAACGGCAAACACGTCGGCGCGCGCGTCCACCGGCTTGCCCATGATGGCTTCAGGAGCGACGTAGCCAAGCTTGCCCTTGATTTGGCCCGCTTGCGTTCGGATGGAGTTGTCGCGCGCTTTGGCGATGCCAAAGTCCACCACCTTCACCTGGCCTTCGAAGGTGATGATGAGGTTTTCTGGCGACATATCGCGGTGCACCAAATCTAGCGCGCGACCGTCGGCACCCTTGAGGTGGTGCGCGTACTCAAGGCCCGCGCACGCATCGGCGATAATGCGCGCAGTGACGTCAAACGGCACCGCTTTGTTGTGCGCCCGACACGCGCGACCAACCTGCAGCATGTCGCGGCCGTCGAGGTACTCCATCGCCAGGTACCAGTCGGAGTGGTCGGGGACCATTTGCTCTTCGCCGAGGTCGAAGATCTGCACCACGTTTGGGTGGTTGATCATGGCGGCGAGGCGCGCTTCGTTGACGAACATGCCGACGAAATCGTCGTCTTTGGCGAGGTGTGGCCGCACGCGCTTACACACCACAAGTTTTTGGTAGCCACCGGGGCCGACCTGGCGCGCGAGGTACACCTCGGCCATGCCGCCTTGCGCGAGCTTGCCCACGATTTGGTAGCGGCCGAGAACTAACGTTCCCGCCGGGACCTCTTCGTCCGGTGTTTCTACGGCGACCACACGCGCACTGTAGCGCGGCTGTCGGCGTTAGACCAAAAACGTCGACCAAAAACGCCGATCTTTTTGCGCGCGTGTATCGGCGAGACTTTGGCCGTTGGCGCGCGCAAGACCGGTAAAACCCCTGCGCCGATTGCGGTCGGCACGCTACAACGCGCCCCATGCAAGAGATGAAAAAACTGTTGGTCGCCAACCGCGGCGAGATCGCGCGTCGCATCGGCCGGACAGCCCGCCGGATGGGCATCGGTGTGGTCGCGGTCTACAGCGACGCTGACGTCGACGCGCCGTTTGTCAAAGAAGCAGACGAGCGCATTCGCATCGGCCCGCCGCCCCCCAAAGACAGCTACGGCAACGTCGAGGCGATCGCCGCGGCGCTGCGCGAAAGCGGCGCGGACGCGCTGCACCCGGGCTACGGCTTTTTGTCGGAGAGCGAGACATTGGTGCAAACGTGTCACGCCCTCGGTGTGACGTTTGTCGGGCCACCGCTCAGCGCCATGAAGGCGATGGGTCATAAAATCGAGTCGAAGCTCGCGATGGTCAAAGCCGGTGTGCCGGTGGTGCCTGGACCCATCGAACCGCTCGACACCCAAGACGACGCGGTGCGCGCGGCCGCCACCGTTGGCTACCCCGTCATGCTCAAAGCATCTGCTGGCGGCGGCGGCATCGGCATGAGCAAGTGCGCCAGCGAAAAACAGTTGCGTCAGTCCTTCGACGACGCGCGCAAAAAAGGTGAGATGTTCTTTGGTTCTTCGCGCGTGTTCATCGAAAAGTGCGTCGAAAGCCCGCACCATATTGAGGTGCAGATCCTCGCCGACGCGCACGGCAACGTGATGCATTTGTTCGAACGCGAATGCTCGATCCAGCGCCGCAACCAAAAGGTGCTGGAAGAGACCCCGAGCCCCTTGCTCGACGACGCCTCACGCGCCGCGGTGTGCGACGCAGCAGTCAAGGCCGCGCGCGCCGTCGGCTACCAAAACGCCGGCACCGTCGAGTTTGTCGTGGGTGAGGATCGCCAGTTTTATTTTTTGGAGATGAACACACGGCTGCAGGTCGAACACCCTATCACCGAGATGACGCTCGACATCGATCTCGTCGAGCAGCAGCTGCTGATCGCGATGGGACATCACCTCGCCATCACACCGACGCGCCGCGGCCACGCCATCGAGTTGCGCATCTGTGCCGAGGACCCAGACAAACGCTTCTTCCCGCAACCCGGCACACTGACGCGCGTGCGGTGGCCGGTCGCGGAAGGCATCCGCGTCGATGCGGGCGTCGAATCAGGGTCCGTGGTGACGCCGTACTACGACTCGTTGTTGGCGAAGATGATCGGCTGGGGCGAGACCCGCGCGCAAGCGATCGAGCGCCTCAAGGCCGCCATCGACGCCACCACCATCGAAGGCGTCAAGACCAACCTGCACATGCACGCGCGCATCCTAAACGACGCAGGATTCGTCGCCGGCCACACGAATACGTCATTTCTCCAGGAGCGCCTGATGCTCAAGTCTTGATAGGCTTGTGCACCATGAGCGCGCATCGCAACCTCAACGACTACATGCCGATCGCGCGGTCCACCACCGTCGATGGCTTTTGCAGTCGCTACAACCACCCCTTCTTGTTGGGGCGTGAGGTGCTTGAGGAAGAATTCCGTTTCAGCACCGTCGTGACCGAGGAACCCATCGAGCCGCGCGCCAAAGATCCCGCGACCGCCGACACCAGCGAGCCGTTTCGCATCCGCCATTGGGTCATCGGCCTGAAGAAGCCAGCGACGTCGGCGGGGCAAGACCGCATCTTCGTGGGGCGCGCAGAGTCAAACGACATCTGCGTCCCGCACAAGACCATCAGTAAGCTGCACGCCTACTTTCAGCGCGACGGTGATGCGGTGTCGAAATGGTTCGTCGTCGACACCGGCTCAGCGAACGGCACCAAGCACAACGGCCTGCGCACGCCGCCCCGCGCGAAGGTGGTGTTGGTCGACGGCGATACCGTGGTGTTTGGCCGCTGCGTGTTTCAGTTTGTGACAGCAAGGACTCTGCACGAACGCCTCCTCGCCCTCAGCGGCTGAGGCTGAGGCACTGTGCGCGGCTGTGGCGTTGTTGCCGGCTGCGCTGCTCGCGACGTGGACAGGAAGTCCACTTGCTGTGCTGCTCGCCGGCGCCTAGCCACAAACGCGCACTGCGCCTCAGCCTCGTTCATCGGCGAAGGTGACGCCGCTTGCGTGGCCGTGATGAGCCCGGTTACGGCGCCTCGCACGCAACTACCGGTGGGTGGCGGTCCTTAGTCGCGCAGGCGCTGGACGTAACTTTGACGCAACATGCGGCTGCTTTCTTGGTCCTCGCGCAAACCCCACACGTCGTCGTCGCGGGCGGTGTCGATCGTGCCGGTTGTCGGCAGCGTCACCGAGGCCTGCCAGCCCAGCCCCTTCGTCGCAAGTTGCAGCGTGGCGCCGGCTTTAACCGTCACACCTCCACAGTCTGCGCCGTTGGGCAAAAACCAGCTCTTGCACTGGCCCTCGTGCTCGAATTTTTTCGGTGCGCCGATGCGCGCCGCGGGCGCGTCGGGGTCAGCGCCCGCGAGCCGAATCGCAGCGATAAAGCCGGCGCGCGCATCATCGACGAAGTCGGGCAGCGCGCTTGTGAGCGTCACGAGGTAACCGCCGCCCGGCGTGTTTGGGCCGTTGTCGACGGCGGTGAGCGTCATGTGTGGCGCACTAAACGTGCTGCGCTGGCGTGCATCCGCGCCCTTCCACAGCGTCGGCTTGAGCGCGGCGTTGATGGCGGTGTCGCCGTCAAAAAACTGCACCTTGGCGACTTTCTCATCGCGCTTCGCGGTCACCATCGCGGTGTCAAAAAAGTCTGGTGACATCTGGCGTGAATCGATCTTGAAGGTGTCAAGCGGCAGCTCGACGGCGCCGTCACGCGGCAACGCCACCTCAATCCAGCCATAGCCGCGCACGCCGATGCGCACTTTCGCGCCGGGCGCCGCCTCCACGCCGTAGTTACCGTACGCCTCGATGCGTTGCACGGCCGCGGAGCCGCGCTTGGGGAGCCCCATCGCCTCCAGGCCGATGCCATCGTTTTTTTGCGCGCCCACAAATGAGCACGTGCCGATGAAGGCCTGGTCCGCGCTGTTGTCGAAGCGCAGTTCCCAATGCGACAGCGCGCCATCCTCGCTGCGCACCGCCTTCACCGTCGCGGCACCTTCGCACTTGATGCCATTGGTCATCCCGCGCGCGATGAGTTCTTGAATGCGCGCGAGCAGCGCCGGGCCGTCGGCGGCGTTGGGCACACGCGGCTTGGTTCCTGGATAGCGCTCGTCGATCTGCGGTTGCGCATTGTCGACGTTGCCCGAGTACCAATTGAAGTCCGCGACGTCGAGCTCGAGCGGTAGTTCATCCATACGCGGCAGTTTGACGGTCTTAAACGCCAAGTTGCGCAGGCCGACACGCAAATAGCAATTGTCGTCGATGGGATGTTTGCCGCCATGATCGCCGTGGTCATAGATCTCTCCTGCGGCAAACTTCTGCCAGCTCACCGCACCAGTGTGCACGGGCAGGCCGTGACCATATTGGGCGTGGTCGTCGTGCGCCTTGAGATCGGGGTTGTGCGACGGGAGAATGTTTTGCGTGAGCCCAAACGGCTTGTCGCCAGTGTTGTGCACCACCAACTGCCAGGCGTTTTCATTGGGGAGTGGGACGACGTAGATTTTACCGGCGACGGGCATGCGACACACTCGGTTTGGGGGGTAGCAAGAGTTCGACAGCCGCGCGCGTGTCACGCACGCGCACCCGCAACAGCGCCGTCAGCGACCTCGCGGGCACTGCAGACGCAACTTTCACGATCAACCGGCGCGATCCATCGAAACGTTCGACGCGACTTGGCGACTGACGCACTTCGCGCCGCGCGAGCTCCGCCACGAGCGCCAACACGCGTGCCGTCGGCAACTCATCGACGCGCACGGTAAGGCACGCATCAGCGCGCCAACGCGCCGCAAGCTGGTTGCGATCGCTCACGTCGCTGCTGGGCAAGTCGTACGCTCGCAGATCGACAGTGGTCGGGTCGTCGGTGTGTGGCGGCGACGCGAACACGAGCGTTGGCAGCGTCACGGTCTGCGTGTCCAGTAGCGCGATGCCAGTGCGTTGATTGTTCGCTGCGCTGCTCACTGGCCCGCCAGTTTGCGCGCCAGCGCGTCGACGCGCTCTTGGTGTTGCGCCTCGACAGGAAACGTTGCGCTCATCGCGGTCGAAAATGCGTCCGCCATCGGCATGGCGCTCGCCAACTGCGCGCACAGTTCTAGCGCGGACTCCAAGTCAGCGATGTCGGTCAACTCCACGAGGGGCACGACCTGCCCGCTGGTCGTAAGCGCTTGGAGTTCGTCGCGAAACCCCAGCGCCGCGGTGGCCACGGGCACCGGCAAGCCCACGCTGCGCGCGTGCAGGGTCAGCTGGTCGATGAGGTCAGCTTCGCTAAGCGGAGGCGCGCGCAACACCAGTGCACCGACAAGCGAGCCAACAAACGCGGCGCGCGGTGCACGTGACGCATCGCCGGCGACGACGCGGACGCGCCCTTGATCAACCGCTGCCAACACCGCCTCGCGCGTCGACGCCGGCGCCGAGAAAAACTCGCGCAACACGAGCACGGTCTGATCCGTCGCTGCGTCCAGCACATCTTGAGCGCTGCTGTCGGCGGTGAGCACGTGGATGTGGACGTCGCGACCAGTCAGCGTCCCATATAGGGTCCCGACGCGTTGTGCGATCGCATCGTCGGCGACGACGGCCTCACCGAGTTCAAGTGCGCGCGCGGCGGCTTTAAACGCATCGTGGTCGGCGGCGACCAACAACGGCATGGCGCCGTCTTCAACGTCACCGACCACTTGCACTTTCAGCTCGTCGATCGCGGCTTGGTGTTGCGAGGCAACCACACGCCGATCGGCCGTAATCTGTGATGCGGGCGCACACGCATCAATGATCTCCATTGCGCGATCGCGAGCGTCACCTGTGATGCGACGGGCGAGCAGGTCCGTCAACGCCGCGTTAACGTCGTCATCGTGCGGCTCCTCGCCGGGTGCTTTGGGCGATAGGCGGCGCGCAATGCGGTCCAACAATGCCAGCGGGAAGTCGCTTTCGCCGAGTGGCTCAAACGTGCCCGCGCGTGCTTCGTCACGGATCGCCACAAACGCCTCAGCGATCGACGACGCCGCAGCACTCTCGCTCGCGACACCGCACACGCTGAGGTGGGCTTTGATCGATTCGGCATCAAGGGGCGCTAACATCAGCGTCGCGAGGCCTGGCAGCGGCAGGCCCACCGTGACGATGCGCGCTTTGGGTGCACCTTGCAAAAGCGCTTTGCCCAAACCCTCAGGCCACGCACCGTGGCTCAGCGACAACTGAGCAACGGCGCCCTGCGCGACGGCCATCCCGACCGCGCCATCCGGTGCCAGCAACTGCTCAGCCGTCGTTTGTGGGGTGACCTCGCAAGCGAACACCTTTGCTCCAGTGGCAGCCGCGATGGCCGCCACCGCGAGGTCAGCGTCAACACCGCTCACGCTAACGGGGCGACGCGTCAGCCACCGCGCAGCGAGCGCGTGCAAGTTGCTTTCACCCGTTCCAGCGACGCCGGCCGCAAAAGAGTGCTCGCGCACGTCGCCCTCGATGGGCAACTTGATGGCGCCGACGCGCGCCACTTTGTTGCCGATGAGTCGCGACTGCCACGGTTTGCCAACGACGATGCCCGCGGCCACGTCGACTTCACTCAGCGGCGCGACGTGCAACAAATCGTGGGCGATGGCGGTCTTGAGCGCCGCGGCCGCCACGACGTTTGGATCATCGAGCCAGGTGGGCGCGCCCAGTGCTGCGATCAACTGCGCGCGCGCCTGGCCGACGTCAGCCGGCGCTGCGTTGAGGTACGCTTCGACGGCGCGCGTGGCACCTTCGATCACCGCTTGATCGAGCGCCGCGATGGTGCCGGCGCCGAGCAGCGCAACCACGCTATCCTTCGCGACACGCTCGCTGTCGATGGCGGTTTGCACCACGTCAAGCAACAACGCGCGCCGCTGCTGCGGCACATGCACCGTGCGCTCGAGCAAAGCGACGCACAGCGCACTCGAGTCAACACTGCCGTCGTTAAGTCGCTTCAACAGCTCGGCGCGCGGCGGATCCGACAGCAGCCATGCGCGCAGGGCCAAAGACGCAAGCTCCGGTGGATCTTTGTCGATACCCAGCGCGACAAATGACAGTTCCTCGGCACTGAGCGTCGTCAGCTGCTCGGCGACCGCTGCGAGATCTGCGCTGACGCTCGGCAGCTGTCCTTTGGCGAGCAGCAACGCTTCGATGTCGTTGCACTTCACGCGCAGCAACATACCGACGAGGAGCGCGATGACGGCTGGGTGTTCATCGCGCGCAAACGCCGTCGCTAAAAACTCGCGGACATGCTTTTTGGGAAGCGCGGTGAGGTCCACGCGCTCGGCTGACCCGTCGTGCAGCGCGGCGAGGAGTGCGGGAAGCAATTCGCTCAACTCGTGGGTGTCGCTGTTGTCGCCGACCCCGAGCAAGCGCAACGCCGCGCCTTCGCGCGATGACGCGTGCTCGCGTGCGTTGAGCAACGCGACGTCGTGCGTTAGCGCGAGCCCTCGTGCAGCTTCGGGTGCACGGGCGACCTTCAACAACGCCGCCATCGCAGGGTGCTTAAGCAGCGCGACGCGCGCTGCGCCTCGCATCACGACCACCGTGTCGGGGTCAACACCAGCAGCGAGCGCCGCGCGCAGCACCCGCGGCAACGCATCAGCAGTGCCGAACTGTTCGGGAACTGGCTGCGCGAGCCAACCGCGAATCGCCAAGGCCGCCGCGCTGTCGGGCACGGGCGGGTTCGCCGCATTGTTGAGTTCGCACAGACGCGCGTTGAGCGAGATGACGCCGGGGTCGTTGTTGAAATGCCCAAACCAGCCGAAATCACCGAGCGACATCATCTCGGCTTTGAGCGGGTTGTCGCCGAGCGCAAAGACACGCACATCGCGCGCGTTCCAAAGTGGACTGTACGGGCCAGCCTCAGCGCCGAGCGCTTGCTGCGCGCCGACGGCATCCCCTAGCGAGTCACCGCTGCGTCGGCGTGTTAGCGGCGCATTTACGCCTTGCAGCACACGCTCGACTTTTTCGACGTGCGGCTTGGTGGCAGCGTGAACCGCGAGGGTTGTTCCACCGCTGAGCGTCACGCTGGAGGCGGGCAGCGAAGCGCGCGCGGCGAGTGTTGCCAACCGCTCAGCGATCGTGACGTCGTCGAGGTTTCGATACGATACCGCGCGCATCGCTGACAGTGCTTGATCCGCGCACACCGTATCAATAGCGAGGCCGCGCTCGCAGACGTCGAGCACGCGCAGCTGCCAGCCGCGATCGCCGCTCACATTCATCAGCGCGGCAAAATCCGGCTGCAACTCGACGAGAGATTTGAGGGTTGCGTCGTCAGCGGCCAGTACGGCCTCGTCGCATTTTTCGATGGCCGCTTCGATCTGTGCGGCGCTAAACGCTGCGTCCGCGAGTGGCGCGCGCGGCGGCAGCGCCAGCTCGGCCGTGACCAACCGACGAGGATACGTGGAGATCGCGGTGCGGCCAGCGAGCAGGACGTGTTCAACGTCGATACCAAACGCAAGCCCAACGCGGCGCAACGCGTGCGCACACTCGGCTGAGGCATCCATGCCGTTTGCGAAGCGCTGCAGCGCATGGCCACCGGCGCACGTTGCCGACAATCCGAGTTCTTTGCCGCGCGCCCACCACCCCGCGTAGGTCAGGCGCGCGGTGGCATCGCCGTCTGAGTAGTACGCAGTCAGTTCGTTGTTGGGCCCCCACACACTGAACCATTTTGTGAGCGTGGCATCAGAGATCGCGCGCGCTTCTTTGGGGTTTTGATGCGCTGCAGCGTGCACGTTTTGGTAAGAACCGTCGCTTTCCCACGTCGTCACCCGCCCCAACGCCGCGGTGCCGGATGGAACGTTGCGCGACGACGACGTACCAGCCTGCGTCAGCCAATCGGCCACGGACTTGTTGCCGATCACGCTGGCACTGACGTCGACGCCAGCTGCGCGGCCGAAGCGCGCGAACGCCGTCGCTGCGTCGAGCGTCGCGGGCAAATGTTTCGCGATATGCGGCATGATGCCGGCCTCGCAGCGCACCGAGGCAATACCCAGCTCGCGGGCGCGAGCGAGCACCAACACGGCGCCTTCTTTGAGGTTTGCGTGCGCCTGCTGCACCATGGTGTGCGGGTGCGTGTACTGCTGGTGCACGTCAGCGAGCGCGCGCACGGTAGCGTCATCGATTTTGACGCTCTTGATGTTGCCAGCGGCCAACTGTGCGGGCCACAGGTCCGCCTTGTCGCGCCACGTGCCGTCGCGACCCAGCGGTGAGCCGACGGCTTTGCTCGCTGCCGTTTGCAGCAGCGGGCGACCGCGAAACACCACCGTCTTTGGGTCGATCTGAAACGCCGTCACGAAGCGCACTACGGTGCGTTGCGCGGCGGGTGTTTGCGGCAGCTGCGTGAGCACCTGCGCATAGCCGTTGGCGGTGACGGCAAGCCCAAGCTCCTTCGCGCGCGCGAAGAAGCGCAACGCGCCAAGCTTGAAGTCCGCGTCGCCGAAGTTGGCGTACTGGGACAAGTCGTTGCCGGTGCCCCAGTTCGCGAGCAGTTTGGTGATGGTCGCGTCGGTGGCTTGCAGCACCACGGGATCCGCGCGTTGAAACGCCGCCCACATTTGGTTGTAGTCGCGGTCATTTTCAAACGTGTGATCAGCGCCGATCGGGCGCGCGGGCTCGCCGATCGACCCCACCGTCGCGCCCACCATGGCGCGGATGTCATCGGGAAGCGGCAAGCCCTCGACGTAGGCGAGCACAGCTTCGCCGCC
Organism: Deltaproteobacteria bacterium; assembly: GCA_043744135.1. Classification (GTDB taxonomy): domain Bacteria; phylum Myxococcota; class UBA727; order UBA727; family VGSZ01; genus JAYTVG01. The sequence continues at coordinate 11,476 of JAYTVG010000879.1, forward strand.
GCCTTTGGCGAGTGCGAGCTCCGCGATCTCGAGCGAGCGAAAGTAGCTTTTCAGGCTCGCGGGAACGTCGACGCCGCCTTTGACTTGGCCACCAAAGCCCTCGACGTCGCCACCTGCGCGCAGCGTCTCGAGCAGGATTTGGCCCCGCAGGGTGCGCGTCTGTGCCGGGCTCGGCTTGTCGGTGGCGTCGCGGCGGAACTCGAGCGCACCGGCGTGCACGTGGACGTTGGCGTCTTTTGAGATCAACACGTCGGCGTCTGCCCTGCCGGCGACAACGGGTACGACGGCGGATCCAAAGGCGCGAATCTTCATGGGGGTTACTAGCCTGTGCGGTCGCCATTTGGCGCGGCAAAAACGCGAAAACAACGGCGACGCGCCGCTTCGGTTCAGCCTCGATGCTAGCGGCAAAGACGATGCTCGCGCGCTGCAAACCGCTACGCATTTTGGCGCCGTCGCACTAGTCTAAACCGATGGCCCTTCCCCCAGACGCTCTCGACGAAGTGTTGCCCGACGCCGCAGTCATTGTGGACGCAGAGGTCGCGTCGGTGCGCGATGTCGGTGCGTGGCCCGTAGACGCTGGAGCTGCGCTCGACGGCGCGATGCCGCGTCCCGCACAGGAGGTGACGCTGCGGGTGCGGCGCGTGTTGCGCGGAACCCCAACGCAGACGTTGGTGGTGACCAAGGAGGCCAACGCCTACGCGCTGCACGCGGGAGTGCACGGGACGTTTTTGTTGGACGCACACGCGCTCATTTTAGGGCGCTACGGTCCTGACACATGGGCCATCGGCGAGGTCGAAAACGCGCTCGCGGGCAGCGCGCGATGACGCTCAATGACGTGCGCTACAGCAACAAGAGCGCTTC
>JAYTVG010000880.1:0-12292 GCA_043744135.1 Deltaproteobacteria bacterium
ACCGCGTCGACGCCGCCCACCCCACCACAGGCGTAGCGTCGCGTTTGACGTGTGCTTTCGTGAAGCGCGGCGCACGCACACTGTGCGACAAGGTTGTGCGACAAGCCTGTCACCAGCGGTGTTCGCGCCGCGGTAGATCGGCGCCAAAATGTGCTGGCGCGCGCTAACAACTGGGTGGTGTTTTGGTCTTTTGGAGGCAGTGGCATGGCGAGCACGAGCACCTACAACGACCCGACGTTTGACGGTTACGTGACGCAACTGCGCGATCGCGTGCACGGCAAGGACGCACGTCGTTTGCCGCGCCACCTCAAAGGGCGTGTGACGTTTGTGTTTCGTCGCGACGGCGTTGCCGACCGGCTCACGCTCGGGTTTTTTGGCGACAGCGTCACGGTGACGCCGACGACCCAGATGGTGGCGGGTGAGCCGACGGCGATTGTGATGTGCCAGCTGTGCGATTGGCTCGCGTACTTTGAGCGCGCCGACGCGACACGCCTACAGACCATCGACTTTTACGGCGACACCGCGCTTTTGGAAGCGCTGCCGACGCTCGCGCAGCAACACCGTTCGCCCCTCCACACCCGCTTAGGGCAGTAACCGTACAAGGAGCCCCACATGTCCATCACCGCTCTTGGAAACGTCCACGCCGCCAAAATCCAACAACAGCTGCGTCAGGAGATCGGCGCGCTCAAGCTCGACGGCAACTCTGCGAAGGCGGCGGTGCAGATCGCTCAAGTGACGCAAGCAGTGGTGGCACGCACGCTGGATGCTGGGCTTCAGTCGCCGGAAAAGATCCGCGAGGTCCGCGCCAGCGCGCTCGCGATGCTGGGGCATGAGCTGTCGAGTTTGGCGCAACAAGCTGGTGCTGCAAACACCGCAGCCGCACAAAAACACCTGGCGCTGCTCGCCGCACAAGTGGGCGCAGCGGCGACGCTTGTGCGTGACGGCAACACTGAAGTGCAGTCGATGCGTACGCGGCTGGCGGCGTTTAGCCCCACCAAATTGGAGTTTGACGGTGTGCAGATGCCGTCGCTGCACAACATCGCGGACGCGGTCGCGGCTTTGGCGGTGCACGCGTCCATCCACAACCGCGCGCATTCGGATCACTTCGGCTTGGCAGCCACCGACACAGCACTCGGAGTCCAAGACGCGTCAGGCGCACAAAGCAAGGCGGATGGCGGTGCCGACGTGCGCACCCGCACCACACACCTGCCGCTGCACAAATTGCAGGAGCTCGCCGCCACTGGCGACGCCGGCGCCGTCGCGAACTTGACCAAAGCCATCGCCACCACCGCAAGCGGAGTGTTTAGCGCATTGCAGATGTTCGTCGGCGTTCAAGCAGGGGGGGCACAAAGCGAAGGCAAAGCGCTCAGCGACATCATTGGCGCGCTATCAATCACCGGCGCCTCGGCGATTGAAAACGCCAAGCCGATGTTTGGGCTCAAGCGCGAAATGCAGCTGCTCATCGAGCGCTCTGGCGCGGAGCTCAACACCGCATGGACCGCTTACGATCGCGGCGACGACGTCGGTGCCGCACTCAAAGATCTGCCGTTTGCCCAAGCGTGGCTACGCGCTGCCGTGTTTGGCTTCATCAAAAACAGCGTCGATAGCGGCGCTGACGTCCAGCAGTTTAAACACCCCGACGCACTGTCAGCCGCCACGCTGATGCGCGGCTTGCCCATCGTGCTGGGTGCGCTTGAGGGCATGCGCCACGTCGACGCGATGCTCTCTAAGCAGTTCGCCGGCGACCTGTCGACGCAAGGGCGCGTCAGCGAATCTGGCCTCGACCACCAGCTGACGCTTGAGGTCGGCGCGCAGGTCGCCGGCAAATTCGCGACGGCGGACCTGCGCCAGGGCTTTTTTGCCGACGTCGTCGCTTCAGAAGCGTCACCGACCCTCGCCGCAGCGCTCACCAAAAACGCCGGCCAGGCGCGCCGCATCGCGGGTGAGGTCAAACCGGTGTTGCAGCGCATCGCGTTGCAAGCGGCGCAGCACTACACCAAAGACGACGGCCTTAAAGCCAGCGGCAGCACGCTGGTCGCTGTGCAAAACGGCGGCTCGCTGTTGGCGGCCGTGCGCAAAGCCCAAGGCATTGATGTCAAGGGGGACGCGCAACGCGAAGCACTGAAGTTGGGCGAGCGCATCTCGCTCGAAGACGTCGTTGACATGGCCGTGAAAAACTTTGGCCGCGAGCCACCGCCGGCAGGTGTCACAAGCGGCGAGCAGCTGCGCGCGTGGTTGCGTGACGCCAACCTCGCTGATGACTGGTTTGTGGGTCGCGTCGCCGGCGTTGAATACGAAGGCGGAAAACCCAAACTCGACGCCGACGGCAAGCAAGTCCGCTGTCGCATGCACCCCTCGCGCGCTGAGCTGCAAGCCGCCGGCAAAAATCCCTTGAGCGCAAGCGAGCGCGATGACGCCGTAGTGCTGATGTTCGCCGCCAACACCGGATGGAAGCAGCAGACCGAGCGCAACGACCTCAGCCGCGTGGACTCACAACAACGCGGTATGGTGTTTAACCAATACGGTGCGCTCGGTGGTGCCGTCGGCGACAACAACGCCGGCGTGTACAACCTGCTGAAAGATGCATGGGAAGTGCTCACCAAATGCGAGAAATTGCTGGAGGCATAGCGTGACGTCGCCCGGCGCTGCCTTGCTGAAGTACATTGATGCGCGCGTCCGCAAAGACGTGGCACGGCCTGGCTTTGTCGGTCGCGTGTGTGTCGGTGTCAAAGCGCCGCAGCCGCTGTGGTGGGTCGCCGATTTCAATGCGCGCGCGGTAACGCTATTTTCGCCATCAAAGCCCGCGCACTACGATGTCGCAGTCGGCATGGATGACGATGGCGCCGCAAGCCTGCTCGGGCTGCCCGTGACCGCGGGGCGTGAGCCGTTGCGGCTCGTCGCGGGAGACGCTGCGCTGCTCCGCCGGTTCGTCGCGCGCTATTTGCAAGATGTGTCGCCGTTGATGTCGCGCATCTCGGCGATGGCAGGTCGGCCGCGATGAAGATAAAGCCCATCGCCGTGGCGACAAGCGCGCTCGGCCAAGCGACGGTTGATACCGTCAAGTTGCTCGAACGCGCGCAGGCCGGCGTCGACGTGCCCGGTTTGAAGGAGCACTTCAGCGCCCTGTTTGACGCCGAAGAGTTGAGCAAGGGAGAAATCGTCAACGCCGCGGTCGCGGCACTTGCGCAGCTGCTCGAGCCGCAAGCCGTCATCGACAGTGTCGTTGGCGATGTCGCGGCGGCACTGAAAAAAAGACCCGAGGAGATTCGCGAGAAGTTGAAGGTGTCGGTTGCCGCAGGGTTGGCTGCGCTCGGCACCCGCGCCGTCGTCAGCGATGCGGTGTTCGATGCGCACATGGCGCCGGTGGACGCGCGCATGACGGTGCCCTCGGCGGAGAAAAACCGCACGGCGCGCCCGTTTGGTCAGATGCGCAACATGCCCGCCGACGAGTACAAAAACGTCGTGAAACAACTCGCCGAAGAAATCAAGGCGACCTGGGATAACAACGCGCCTAACGCGCCCGTCGTCGACTACTTCGTCAAACGCTTTGAAGAGATCACCGGCATTCATGTGGTGCGCGCCGATACCGTGGCGGCGTTGTTGCGCGATTTCGGTGACGCGTTTCGATCGTTGTTTGAGCGCGAGATGCCTATCACCATCATCGCTGGCCCTGGCGAGACGGATCAGCAAGCCGTGCGCGTTTTGATGACGGGCGTGTACGACGAGCTCAAAGCGCGCGGACTGCAGGAGCGCGTCAGCCATGTGGGGCGCTTTGGAGCCGGCGGCGCGCAGCAGGCGGCGTTTGGTGTGCTCGACGCTGTCAAGTCGGTTGACCGCATCGCCGTCGCTGCCCCGACCAAAGCAACGCTGACGGGTGCTGCGAGCGTCGTCGACAAACCGGTGTTGTTTGGCCAATCGCTCGGCGACGAAACCTGGCTCATGCGAGAGTTCGCGCGCCGTGGCTTCGCTATCGTGCTGGGTGGCGACGCAGCCTCAACCACCGACGCAAAAGCGGCCTTGGCGCGCAACCCCGGCAGGACGGTGGTGTGCGGTGGTTTTTGCGACAACGCAGAGCTCAACGGCGTGAAAGACGCCCAGTACCTACCCGATGCCATGAGCCAACCCGCCGCCGCGGGCCGCAAGATCGGCACCATGATCGCAGACGCGATCGAGCGTGAGCAACGCGACCTGCTCGCGGACCCGCTCATGCAGGCGGTGTTTAAGGGGTCGACAGGTCAGCTCAGCGACATGGTGACGGCGCTGCAACAAAACGCTGCACAAAATCGCATCGTTCGCATCATCACTGCGGTCGGCGAGCGCATGGAGCGCGCGGGTGTGCCGTCGCAACAGATTTGGCAAGAGGTCAGCACGTTGTCGCAGGAGCTCGCGCGCTACACGATCGGCGTCGACAATTTCAAAGACAACGCGCTGTGGCAAAAACGCGCGAAGGAAGCGTTCGCGGCGACGGGCGGCAAGGTCGCCGAGTTCATCGACGACGCCACCATCGACGTGTATTTTGCGTCGTGGGGCGGCATCCAGCGCAAGGCCGAAGAACCGTCGTACTTCGAAGCGCAAACGAGCGCCTTGCCGTCGCTTGGATGGTTTGATTTCGACGCGCCCCACACCATGCTCGACCTCGGCAAATACTGCTACAAGCGGATGGACAAGCCGATCTCGGACATGCTGCAGCGCGCCACCGCCGGCGATCCCGCCATGGCTCCCGAAGTGTTTTTGGGCAGCGAGCAAGAAATGAAGGCCTTTTACGCGGCCAAGGGCTTTAGCACGTCGTACAATACGTTTGATTCAAACGGCACATACTACCTCGTTTTTCAGCGCGGTGACGTCGTCAAGCCGGTAATTTTTGGCATCGACAGCCCAGCGCGCCTCACGCAAGTGACGGCGCTGCTGGCGCACGGCAAAGTCGACACGTCGAAAATCGTGGTGCGCGGTGCGATGGATCGCGTTCGACTCAAGGCCAGAAATGAACTCGAGCAAGGCTTAGCCGCGCTCGGCAAAGGTGTGGCGGGCGTCGTCATCAACAACACCAACGAGGCGATAGCAGCGCTCGCGGCGTCTGCCGGCGTTGATGCCGCCGCGGTGAGCAACTCCGCCACCACCACGATTGGACCGTTCAAGTTTGACACCATCGAGGTGCAAGCGGTTGGACGTGCTGCGCCCGAGGTGATTTTGTGCTTCAAGCCCGCCTATGGAGAGTTGACGCAAGACCTCGTCAATGCTTGCTTGGCGGTGGGTGCGCGTAACTTCCTGATCGGCGGCGCCGCTGGTTCGTTCATCAACGAGGACAAGGAGTTTGGCGCCATGCACCGCGTGACGCATGTGGCATACGCCGGCAAGCACGTCGACTTGGCCGCTGCGGGGCTTACGCTCATGAAGCCGATCGCGGGTGTCACGCAAGATGGTGTGACCAACGTGTTTCACCCGTCGCCGGTTTTGCAAGACCAAGCGTTTGCGACGGCGCAGCGCAAACAGTTTCCCAAAGCGGACGTCGATCAAGAAACCGGCGCGGCGTTGTTCGCGCTCGCCGAAGCCAAGCGCGTGCGTGGTGCCGACGAACCGTTGATGCCCGGCGATGTCGTCGTCGATGGCGAGATTTTTGTGTCGTCGCTGTTGCACCAAAGCGACATCGTCGGTCGTGGCTTTTTGGAACTCGGCACCATCGACAAACAATACGGTGCAAACGTCAAGGCCAACGTCACAGCGTGGGCGAAACAACTCGGTCTTAAAAACGTCGCAGGTCACGCCGTTGCCGGTGCGCGCGCCGGCGTGTTGGCGGCGCAAAAGCCCTCCGCGGTCGCACGAGTTAAAGTCGAGCTCGCGGATCTATCCACCATTGGCACCAGCAACGAGTTCAGCCACATCGATCAGTTCAAGGGCCAAAAACGCTGCATCGTCGTCGACACTAAGGACGCCACCCGCGAAGACATGGAGCTGCTTAAGCGCACGCTAAGTGAGCTCGACGCGTCACAATATTGGATCGTGACCGCGCAAAACGACAGCCAGCACGGCGAGGTTCTCAAGTTAGCGGAGCACATGCGCTTTGAAACGTTGCTCGCGACCACGCGAGCGGCTGCCCAGGCGGACGCCATCTTGGGCACGCCGACCTTCACGATGTTTTTCGATGACGACGACGCGATTGCGCACGGCAAAACTGAGCTGTCGAGCAGCGGCACGCGCTATGAATGGGAAGAAAACAGCGCGCAACACTTCCGCATCTACGCAGGTGACTACGCGAAGCCCGACGCGCCGCAAACAAACGCGATCTACACGCGCGGTTTCATGTCTGAAAGCGACGCCTCCGATGCAGGCGAGAGCATCCGCAGCGACGTTAAAAACGCCCGCAAACGCGTCGAAGAGGGCTTGGCGGGGTGGGCCAAGGGCACCATGGTCGCGCGCGCTGGCGACACGCTCGTTTCACTTGCAGCTCGCTACGGGCTCGTCGATTTGCGTGCGGGCCTCAACAACGCGTTGATGCCGCACGTGCGCGCGCTGGCAACTCACGCGGGCGTCGACGGCGCTGACGCACTCGACGCCACGCAGCTCAAGGCCGCGCTGACACCGCTGCGCGATGGCGACGGTGCGGCCAGGCTGGCGCTACTGGCACTCGAAGCCCAAGGCGCGTGGGCCGAAAACGCTGGGGCCGACGACAAGGTGCGCTTGATGTTGGCCGCAGCGCTCGCGGTGGCGACGCAGGCAGACGACGCCACCAAAGCCGGCTGCGCGCCGCAACTCGCTCGCGGCTTGGCTGACGCAGCGCGGGCCGTGCACAAGCACGGCGTCAAAAGCGCGCTGTCGACGCTCAACCCAACGCTTGGCGACAACGTCGGCATTGAGGGCGAAAGCGTGCGCTTGCGCGATGGGCCCGCCCGCGCTGCCCCGCACGTGTTGTCGTCGAGCTTCGCGCGGGCAGCGCTCAACGGTCGAAAGCCGCTGTACCTCACCGGCGCGTCGGCCAAGGCTTGGCCGTATCTGTCGGCGGAAGATCGTGCCGTTACCGTCAAGCAGTATAGGCTGCTGGCGCGCCTGCTCGACAAAGACAAAACGTCGGTGTGGACTGGCTTGACGCGCTTTGGTGCCGACAAGTACGTGCAGGAAATTTTTGGACCCGCGGGTTTCCAGTTGATGTGCGTCGGCACTGAAAACACCCTCAAGGATCTAAAGGACACCTCATCGCACGCGACCCACGTGTTGTTGGTGGGCATCAACTGGTTCGGCAAGAGCCGCGAGGTGGCCAAACTCGTCGAGGACCTCGGTGGTGACATGGTCGTCAGCGGCGGTGGCGCCATCATGCAAGGCGAGATCAATCAGGCCGTGGCGTTGGGGGTGCGCTTGCATCTGCAAGACGGCATCAAGCCCTCCGAGCTTGGCGCCGCGGAAGCTGCTCGATTGACCAAGGCCAACAAGCCCGTGCAGCTGTTTGCATCGACAGAGCAAGCCCATCGCTTTAAGGCGCACGCATTTTCTGCAACCGCAGAGTTGCTGGATCGCCTCGGCATCGATCGTCGCGAGCTGACGGTCGACGACCTATCGGCCAACGTCTCGGCCGAACTCATTCGCGAAGTGCTCGACGTCAGCAAGGAAGCCGCGGCCATGGCGCGTTACGCCGCGACTCCATAGCCCAATGCGTCACCTTTTCCGCGCGCGCGCGCGCAGTTCGCGTCGTGGCGCGTGTCGAGGCGAGTGGTAAGATGCGGCTGCAAGCGATGTCGCGCGCGATGCTTCACGCCCAGCTGCGCGCGGTGGCATCGGTGCTCGACCTGCACCGCGACGTGCTCGACAGCCGGCCAGACGTACAGGTGCGAGACCGGTCGCTGCCGCCTGCGACAGCCCTGATGGCGCGGGGGTGGGCGCCGTTTTTGCTCGACCTCGACGACGCGAGTGTCGACGCGCTCGAAGCATGTGGTGTTGACGGGGACTGGACCGCGGCTCCGCCGTCGCTGCGCGCGTTCGTCGAGAGCGTCGCGTGTGCGACCGCGCTGCCGACGTTGCTTGCACCAAGTGCTGGCGAAGCACCGAGATGCGGCGAGCGGGCCCACAAACAACAGCAGGTTGACGCCTTCGCCCACCTGGTCGCTAGCGTCGCAGGCGCAGCCACGCGCATCGTCGATGTGGGCTCCGGCCACGGCCACCTCACGCGCGCCCTCGCCGCCGCGATGTCAGCACCCGTCGTTGGGCTCGAGCGCGACCGTGACTTCGCTGCGCGCGCGCGTGAGCTTGCGGCGCGCGCTGGTGCAGCAAACGTCGCCTTTGAGGTCGTTGACGTCGTTCGCGATGGCCTAGCCGTGCGGCCTGCGGACTGCGTGGTCGGGCTGCATGCGTGCGGCGAGCTTGGCGACGTCGTTGCGCGTGCAGCTGCGGGCAGCCCCTCATCCGTCAGCGTCGTGTTTGTCGGCTGTTGTTTGCAAAAGCAGCAGTCGACGGTGCGCCGTCCGCTATCGATCGACACCACGCTGGTATTGCCAAAGCCGCTGCTCGGCCTGTCAAACCTCACGCCCGGCGACGTCGGCGTTGAGGCCCGTCGCGTCGACAACCTCGTGGGCAGACGTCATCGCATTGCGCTTCGGCTGTTGCTCGCCCAGGCGGGCGTTTTTGTGCGGCCGCGCGCGGAGCTTGAGGGATTGAATCGACGCGCGACCCACGCAGCACTGCACGAACTCGTCGCTGTCGCATTCAATGTGCGCGGACTCGCGCCACCCACTGCGAAAGCCATCAACGACGCTGGCGACGACGCCGCGACCCTGCACGCACGCTTTCGCCGCCTAGCACTGCCACGCTCATTGTTGGCGCGTGCGATCGAAATCTTCGTTGTGCTCGACCGCGGCGCTCTTCTTCAAGCGCACGGCTTCGACGTCAGCGCAGGCGTGTTGTTTGGCGTGCGCGTCAGCCCGCGCAACATTGCGCTGGTGGCGTCGCGCTGATCGCGGACCGCGCCACGGCAACGGATTCGCCCCAACGTTGAAACGACGCACGTCGATTGCGTGAGCGGACGCACCGCGGATCTGTCGGGCTGTCGCCAACTCCCTTTTTACACCGCTGGCATCGACACCCTCGATTTTCCCCGGCGGCAGGAGCTTTCATGTCCTTGGTCAACCTTCATTTGAATCAGCGTGCGGTCGTCGTCGCTGGCTTCGCCATCGGCTTGAGCGCGCTGAGCACCGGGTGCGGACGCCCAAACCCGCGCATCAAAGCCATCCACACCGTTGGCGGCAACGATGTCGCCATCAAGAGTGCGCAGACCTTTACCTACGATGACAGTGGCTACCTGCTGAAGGTCGCGCGGACCTTCGAGAACTCTGCCTCTGATAACACTGCGTCGACGCTGACGTGGGATAGCGGCAAGCTCAAAAGCGTCAAGAGCGCCGACGGCACCCAGACCTTCAGCTACGACGGCGACCGCATCTCTGGTTACGCGCGTACGTTGCCAGGCAACGGGACCGAATCAGGGACCGTCGTGCATGGTGACAACGGCAAGCTCGCGAGCTTAAAACTCAACCAAGAAGCGAACGGACTTACTTCCCGCGCCCAAGTCATCTACGGCTACGATGACGACGGTGCCCTCGTCAAAAATGCCTTTAGCTTGACCGCGAGCAATGCCGACGGCTCGAGCACGCAAGCGTTCACCACCACATTTCAATTCAAAGACAGCAAACTGTCGTCGTTCGCCACCGTTGACGACGCGACCAATGTGACGACGAGCGTGGCGGCCAGCTACGATGATAAAGACCGCATCACAAAGCTCGTGCGCAGCCACAGCGACGTTGATTTTATTGAGGACACCGACTTCACGTACGGCGACGACGGGCTTCTCGCGGAGATCAACGCCTACGGCACCGTCAGCACCTTTAGCTACGAAAGCGGCGACGCCAAAGGCATCGAGATGGCGCCAAACGACATGGCCTTCCTGTTTGACCTCAAGGGCCAGTCGCACACTGAATTCGCTGACGGCGTCGTGCCGCGCCTCACCGGCTTGTTGTGGTAGCGCCTCAACGCGTCACGCACGGGAGCTGATCGATTTGGCCGCGCGTTGTGACGCTCAAACGAGTGAGCCCACAACGCGTCGGCTTAGCTGCCATCGCGCGTGAGCACGTCCACAAGATGTCCTGCGCCTGCAGCCGTTGCACCAGCTCCCAGCAGCGCGCCCGCAGCACCGCCGACCAGCGCCGCCAAAAACACCGTGGAGCCCGGTTGGTTGATGGACGCGAGGCCGCCCGCCACCGCCGCGCCAGCGCTGGCACCGACGACGACGCCGACCAGCGTCGTGCCGCCCACCGCGGCAGCCCACGGCAAACGCGCACTCAGCAGCTCCCCTAAAAACGCGCCAAACCCGGCGGTGACGCCGACGATCGCCATCGCCACCGGCGCAGCCACGAACGGCCCGCCCAGCGGCAACACTGAAAACAGCACCGGCACCGCCAGCAGCGCGCCGCCCGCAACGCCTGCGACCGCGGCGCCCGCGACCACCTGCAACTCCACATCGGCTGGTGTCGCGTCCGGCTCAGCGGCAGGGGTGGTTACGCACGCGAGGGACAGCAGCAGCAACAGCATCAAGCGCACCCGAACAAGGAGTGGGGTGCAGTATCACGTGGAGCGCGCCTGCGTCATCGGCAGGTGGCGCTCAACGCCGACCGGGACGCCGCCGGTGACCGCGTCGCGATCGATGGTCCCGCGCAACCACAGCAAGCGGTCTTGAAACATCTCGAGCGCGCGCCTCATGGCCACGTTGATCCCCTGCCCCTCAAGGGCGTCGAGCGCGCGCGCCACGGCCTCAAGCGTACACAGGTCGGTGTCGTGAGCCTCGGTGCGCAACCGATACACGCTCGGCGGGCCCGCCGGACAACACACGAACGCGACGTTGTCGGCTGCGAAGCGTTTGCGCAGGCGGTTGGCCTGGCGCCAGTTGGCGTCGAGGACGATTAGACTGAGGGGCCGCACACTGCAGTGAGCGATGGCGGTAACGGGTTTGGCACTCGACACCGGGAACAGCACCACCGGTTGATGACCGCTGGGCCAGGGCTGCACCGGCAGATCGGGGAGGTCGTAGCCAAACGGCACCACCGTGACGTTGTCCAAACACGCGGCCGCAAGCTGGCCGGTGTTGGTGGATTTTTGCAGCTCCATCTTGTGGATCAACAACGTGACATGGGTGCGCGTCACAAAGCGCGGCAGCTGCGCGCAGATGCACAACGCTGGCTTCAAGCGGCATCGATCGCAACGCGCGTCCGTCGTCATATGCCGCATGGGTGCGATCGGCTTAGCCCGCTTGCTGCACGCAAACCATCGGCAAACGTTGACAGTTCAACACGAAGGCACGCGCATCACGACCAGCGCCAGTGCGCAAACTCTGCACGGTGTCGCCGCGTCGGGGTAGCGTGCGGGCGTGTCTTGCGTCTCTCCCACCCGCGCGTTGGTGCTCGCTGCGCAGACGCTCGCAACGCGCGTCGACGCGATGGCGTTCGCCGCACCCGTCGCGTTTACCTACAACCCACTCGTGTATGCACGCGCGATGCACGTGCAATTCATCGAAACCTTCGTGCACGGGCCCGTCGACGTGCTGTTTGTCGGCATGAACCCGGGACCATTTGGCATGGCGCAAACCGGCGTGCCGTTTGGCCAAGTCGCCGCGGTGACGACGTGGATGGGGTTGCGTGCGCCGGTGCTCAAGCCGCCGCGCGAACATCCAAAGCGGCCCATCAGCGGCCTTGCGTGCACCAAAAGCGAGGTCAGCGGCGCGCGGTTGTGGGGGGCAGTCGCTGCGCGTCACCCGCGCGCGCAGGATTTTTTTGCGCACCACTTTGTCGTTAACTATTGCCCGCTGTTGTTCATGGACGAGGGTGGCCGCAACCTCACGCCCGACAAATTGCCGCGCGCCGAGCGTGAGCCTTTGCAGCGGGCCTGTGATGCCCACCTGCAGTCCGTCGTGGACGCGCTGCAGCCGCGGTGGATCGTCGGTGTCGGTGGCTGGGCGGCGAAGTGTGCGCTGCGCGCCAACGGTGCGCATCAAGTCGGCACGCTGCCGCACCCAAGCCCCGCCAGTCCTCAAGCCAATCGCGGCTGGCAGGCGCTCGCACAGCGCGCGCTTCACACGCTAGGGGTAAACGACGCGCTGTGAGTGGACGTCAGCGCGGGCCCGGCCGCGGCGCGTTCAGCAAGCGCGCTTGACGCGCCTTTTGCACCGACTTCACGGCCATCACCACAAACATCACGCCCATCAAGCCGCGTCCCGTCATCGGATTGTGGTGCGGCTCGAGCAGGTCTTTGGCACCACCGACCAAAG
>JAYTVG010000881.1:0-1103 GCA_043744135.1 Deltaproteobacteria bacterium
CGTCGGGGCCGGCGCCCCGCTCCGCTGACAACATCGCGACAAACAGCCACATGTCGACGCCAGTGTCGATGGCGCGTACACTGTCTGCTTGCTTTTTTAACTGTTCGATGAAGTCAGCGAGTTTGCCTTCTTCACGCGCGCGCGCCTCCAAAAACTTCAGCGCCGGTCGATAGCCCGGGCACAACAACAGACACTTCTCGACGTTTTTGGCGATCTCACCGTCGCGCGGTTGGTACGTCGCGTACACCTCGGCGATGGCCAAGTAGCGCTTGGCAGCCTCACGCTTGTCGCGCAGATCGATGGCGGCATCCCGCAAGCGACGCACTTGCTCCTTCCACGTCTGCGGAAATTCCTCGATGTCGGTCTTGAGCGTTTTGGCGCGCGGCAGGTCGGGCGCCAGCCGCTGTGCGCGTTGCGCTGCGTCGGTACCGAGCGCGTGCGCACTCGGCCGCATCAACAACACCTCACCGACTTGCAAGTACAACTGCGCGAGCTCGCGCTTGACCTCCACCGTGAGTGCGCCCGCGGTCTCGGCTTGCTCAACTTCAAGGTCGATGAGCTGCTTTGCTTGCTCCTCGCGGCCAAGGTCCATGTACACGGTGCCGGCCTTGCGCGTCGCTGAGCGGTTGTTTCGATCGGCACGAAACGCGGCTTGGTAGTGGATGAGCGCTTGGTGTGGCTGTTGCAGCTTGTGCAAGCACAGATCACCCATCAGCTCCCAGTGTTGTGCTTTGACGACGTCATCTTCTTCGAATGCTGCGAGTTTGCCGAGTGCGGCGACGGTGACTTCATGATGTCCAGCGCTACCATGCAGCTGCACCCGCGCGACCAGGGCATCCTTGCGAATGCCGAACCGCTCGTCGATGCGCGCCAAGATCGACGCTGCCGTTTCGATTTCCGCGGGCGCGTGCTGCGCGATCTGTCGTGTCAGCGCGATGATCGACGCGACCTGCGCGCTGTCCGCGCTCGCGACCGCTTCATGCAAAGCTTGCAGCGCGCGCGTGGCATCGCCGGCACCCGCGACCGCTGCTGCGCGCGCGATCAACGCCTGCACGTCGAGCGCGTTTGACGACGGCTGTGCGGATCCGGGTGCGGGCTGTGTC
>JAYTVG010000882.1:0-3530 GCA_043744135.1 Deltaproteobacteria bacterium
GCGCTGCCACACGTTATCGCGATGCTGCGCGACACCAAAAACAACCCACACGATCACAAGTCCATCGTCATCAGCGCCGCCGACCCGATGAATCTGACGGGCGTCATCTTGCCGGGCGCGCGCGTCGCTGCGGTGCTGGGTCACCGCTTGTTGTTGCAAGACGGTCTGCCGGTCGCCGTGCTCGATGCTCAGGGCGTGCGCCTGCTCGACGACACCGCACTTGACTTAGGCACCATCGACGCGCTGCTGCGCAAAGGGCCGCGCGCACGGTTCGCGCGTCCCAGCGCCAAGCTCACGACGCTGCGCCCTGCCGTGGTGTAGGCCGACGCTCAATCTGGCAAATTCGCGGAATCGCCTGCGAGCCGTTGCGTGTCTATCGCGCCGCAGCTGTCCGCGAGCTCGAGCTCAACATCGTAGTCGCCGCTGTCGCTTTCCAAAAAGCACACCGACCAAGCGTTGGCGTCGGCGTCAAACGTGAAGGTGGCGCCGCGGCTGGCGTCACCCTGGCCTTGTGCGCGCGCGCGCACCACGCGAAGCCACGTGCGATCACACCCTCGTGCTGGCTGCGCTACCGCGGCGCAGCGACGTCGGTAGCTGCGCGGACCGATAGACGCTCGTGCGCCGCCGCTCACCTTGCTCCACAACAACGTGTTGTCGTCGACGCAGCCGGTCACCACCAGCGCCTGCGGCACGGCGGCGTCCGCGGCACCGTCGCGCACGAAACGCGTCGCGTTGAAGCACAGCCGCGACGGCGACACCGCAGCGCAGTCGTCGGCGACGAAGATGGCGAGTTGGCTCAAGCCCGCTTTGGACCACACCAAACGACACGCACGCTCATCGCCGCCCACACCGACGTGCACTTCGCCGACCCCGCGCAGGGAGACCACGCGTTCGGGGTTGCGCGTCACAAAGCCGGTCGCATGCTCAAACACCACCGCGCCGTCGTCGGTCGCGATGCGGAGGTGGCCATGGGCGGGCGCAGACGGCACCGAAGCGCAGCCACCGAGCGCTAGCGCCACAGCGAACAGGTGCGCCGCGGCAAGCGTCAAAAACACCCCACCGTGGATCGCGAGCCTGCGTGGGCGCGTCCAACTCGCGATCATCTGGGGGGCACGGGGTCGACGCCACCGGGGTGAAACGGATGACACCGACACAGCCGCGCGCCTGCCAACAGGCTGCCACGCGCGGCGCCGTGCACCTGCAGCGCTTGCAGGGCGTAGTCGCTGCACGAGGGGTAAAAGCGACACATCGGCGGCAGCACCGGCCGCAACACGCGCTGGTACAAGATCACCAACCACGACAACACGCGCGCCATGTGCTCAGCCTAGCGACGCGCGACGGTCGCGTCTGTGTGCGTGCTACTTGATTGCGATCAATTCGATCTGAAACGTCAACTGTCCGGCGGGCGCACCGGGGCGTTGGGGAACGTCGCCGTACGCGAGGTCGCCGGGGATCCAAAACAGCACCTTTTCGCCGACCGTCATGAGCTGCACGCCCTCGGTCCAGCCTTTGATCACGCCCGTGAGCGGAAACGTGACGGTCTCGCCGCGTGTGTAGCTGGCGTCGAACATCTTGCCGTCTTTGCTCCAGCCGGCGTAGTGCACCTCAACGCTGTCGGACGCTTTGGGGTGGGTCTTGCCGTCACCGGCGCGCAGCGTTTTGTACATCAGGCCGCTGGCGGTCTTTTTGGCGTCTTTGGGGGCGGCAGCGACGTCGGGCGGCGCGGCGGGCACGGGCATGGCAGCTTGAATCTTCAACAGTTCGATATCGAACACCAACATACCGCTGGGCGCGCCCGGGCGTTTTGGGGTGTCGCCGTAAGCGAGGTCGCCGGGAATCCAAAAGCGGCGCTTTTCGCCCACGGTCATGAGCGGCACGCCCTCGGTCCATCCCTTGATGACACCCTTGAGCGGGAACTTAGCGGGGCGGCCGCGCTTCACCGACGAGTCGAACATATGACCGTCGGTGGTCCAGCCCGTGTAGTGGACCTCGACGGTGTCGTCGGCGGTGGGGCGCTGGTCGCTGGTGCCTTTGGCGAGCAGCTTGGATGCCAGGCCGCTGGCGGTTTTTTCGGCGTCGGCGGGCGCGGCGGCGACATCGGGGGGCGCCGGCAGATCGCCAGGCTTAGGCTCAGCTTTGTCCATGGCAGCGTCCTTTTTGGGTTCGACCTTGGCGTCGTCGGCAACAACCGCAGCCGCTGGCTTGCAAGCCGCAGCGGGCACCAGCGTCATCAGCACCACACCAAGCGCGAACAATTTGAGCGAAGTGTTCATGCCCAGCGTTATCGCCATTTCGCGCACGACCGCAAGGGGCTGTCGAACACGCCAGCGCAAGCGCAAGACAACACAAAACGCCGCAAACAAACGCCTCGCGCGGCGCGTCTTCAGTTCGCGATCAGGCAGGCGGGTGTGGTGGTGGTCTGTCCTCCCCACCACAAAAAACGCTCGCCAAAAAAGCCCGCCAGCGCGGCACCTGAGGTCAGCGGCACATCGACGCTTGGGTAGCTCGCACTGTTGTTGGCGTCGGCACGCGCGAAGGGCGCAAACGTCGCCAGCGGCATCCCTGGGCTCACAAACGACAGCCAAAAATCGCCGTGTGCTCCGCGCGGGTCACTGCCGCCCGCAATCACGAGCACACCTGAACCCGTCGAAAAGTTGATGCCACTGGCTGCAAACACCATGTCGGTGCGGGGGGCAAACGGCAGATTTTGCAGCTGACTCCAGGCGATTTCGAACACGCCGTCTTGGTTGTTGTCGCCGAGCAGCCGCATCGCCCACACATCGCTTAGCACGACGCCCCCCTCACCTTGCCCGCCGGCGATAAGCACTGCTGGCTGGCTGGTGGAATCAATGGCCGGTAGCGCAAGCATGATGTGGCTGTGGCGCGCTGGCGGAGCCGACCCAATCGCGATGGTGGGTTGCCAGTTGTTCCCGCCGAATTGTTCGGTGAGCCAGACGTCACCAAACACGCTCGTGTCGTCGCGTCCGCCATACACGACCATGGTTGCGCTAGCGCTGTCAGGCACAGCCATGCGCGCGAGCTCACGGGCGGCAGGCGCTGCGTCGTTGGCGGGACCTCCCGGTAAAATCGCTGCGTCGCTAAACGCCAGCGCATCGGGGGTGCCGAGGTCCATGCGGCTGGCGGTGGCCAACAACACACCCTGCGCGTCGCGCCCACCAAACGCCAACAGCGCGTTACCGTCGCCGTGAAAGATGGCGTAGGCGCCGCCGCTGCGCACGCTGCCGGGGAGGGCCGTACACGTCAGCCACTGCTGCTGGCCGTCGTCGTAGCTGCACGCGATGTCGTTTGGCACCCCGGAGGCGTCGTAGCCGCCGAGCAGCACGCCTGTGGAGCCCGCCGACACGAAGCTCGCACCCACCAGCGCTGGCGGCGTCACGCCGGAAAACGCCACGGTGTTAAAGGTCGCGTCGCCCTGACCTAAGCCGATCGCCACGCCGCGATCCGCCGCGCGCACCGCCGGCGCGTCGAGCTGGCACGCGCACACGTCGGGGGCAAGGCTGTCGGCGCCA
>JAYTVG010000883.1:0-1102 GCA_043744135.1 Deltaproteobacteria bacterium
GGAGGCCCGACCACGCAACTGAGCACTGAGCCTGGCACGCACCACGTGGTTTTCGATGACACCGGTGCGTTTTACGTCGACACGTTTTCGAGTTGGGGCAAGCCCCCCCGCGTGACGCTCAAAGACGCACGCGGGCACACCGTCATGGTTGTCGACGACAACCCCGCACTTGAGTTGGCGGCGGCCGATGCGCCGGAGCCAGTCTGGCTCGACATCCCCGCGGCCGACGGCAAAACCATGCTCAACGGCGTCTTGATGCCTCCGCGTGGTGTCGACGTGCTTAAAGGCAAGGCGCCCGTCATCACCTACGTGTACGGCGGCCCCGGCGCGCAGATGGTCGCGCAGCACTGGATGCGGCTGTACCCATTGTTTGTGCACTGGACGCAGCAGGGCTACGGCGTGCTGGTGGTGGACAACCGCGGCATGGCGGGTCGCGACCGTGCGTTCACGCGCGCCCACCAAAACGCATTTGGCGACGTCGAGGTCAAAGATGTGTTCGCGGCGGTGCGCCACGTGGTGAAGTCGACGCCGTGGATCGACCCCGCGCGCGTCGGGATGTTTGGCTGGAGCTACGGTGGATTTTTGGCGGCCCGTTTCATGCTTGACGACGACACACCGTTTGCGTGCGCAGCCGCAGGCGCGCCCGTCACCGACTGGACGCTGTACGACACGCACTACACTGAGCGCTACATCGGCATGCCAACGCTCGCCGACAAAAGCGCCAACCCGAGCTATACCTCGAGCAATTTGTCGGCGCGTGCCGGCTTACTCAAAAAGCCGCTGCTGCTGATGCACGGCACTGCCGACGACAACGTGTTGTTTGAGCACACGCTCAGGCTGAGCGAGGCCCTGCAAAAACAAAGCGTACCGTTTGAGATGATGGTGTACCCAGGGAAGGCGCATGGCGTCACCGGTCGCGCCGCCCAGCTGCACGTGCACCGCACCGTTACGCGGTTTTTTGATCAATGCCTCAGGCCTAAAGTTTAGCGACGGGCGTTCATGTGAGTGGTCGTCGGCGACGGCTGCACACAAGCGTGAGCGCGACACACAACGCTGAAGCGCTGCGGGTTTGCGTGCAGCTCTCGGTGGTCGAGGGTGGCAG
>JAYTVG010000884.1:0-1102 GCA_043744135.1 Deltaproteobacteria bacterium
CGGCCTGATCGTTTGTGCAACTCTCGCGCGATGAGTTCTTTGCCGGTGCCGGTTTCGCCGGTGACGAGGACCGAGATGTCGGCGCGCGCCACCTTATCCACGCGCTTAAACACGTCCTTCATCCCGTCACACGAGCCGATGATCTCGCCGTAGCGCGACCGCTCGAGCTCAGACTTGAGCCCGAGGTTTTCAAACGTGAGCGCATCAATGGCGAGCGCGTTTTGCACCAGCAAACTGGCTTGCGCACAAAACAACGTCAGCACCTCTAAGCTGCGCGCATCAAACAGGCTCGCGACCGAGTTGTTGCCGACGTAGATTGCGCCGAACACCTCGTTTTTTTTCAGCATCGGCACGCACATCACGCTGGTGAGCTTCAAGCTCACCACCGACTGCGACGAGTTAAACTCCGTCGACGACAGCGCGTCTGACACCACGATCGGTTGGCCGCTTTGGACTGTGCGCTTGACGATCGAGTCGCTCAGTTGTGCGACCGCCTCGTCGAGGCTTTCGCCTTTGAGGTTGCGCGCCATCTTGATGCGCGGCACGCCCTCTTCCATCAGTACCAAAAAACCCTTGTCCGCGCCGGTGAGCGTGATGACCTCGTCCATCAACGCTTCAAGCAGTGCAGGGATTTCGGTTGCGGCGCCGAGCTTTTTGCAAAACGCCACCAACCGCCGGTACGCGGCCACCTCGTGACCGTCGGTCTTCACCAACGGCTCAACCGACGGTCGGTCGTCGATGACCAGCCGCAGCTTGGTATGCCCGATCCAGATTTCGTCGCCGTCGACGAGCGTTTGTTTGCGCACCTGCTTGCCGGTGACGGTGATGTCGTTTTTTTTGTCCGAGGTCGCGATCGTGAAAGTGGCGCCGTCGTAGGTGATGGTCGCCGCCAACACAAGCGCGCCCGGCTCCCGTAAGACGACGTCGCTGTCACGATCGGCGCCGATGGTCGTGAGGCTTTTGAACACCGGCGCTTTTTCGGCGGTGCCGTCGGGGTGTGTGATCACGAGTGTCGCCATGCGCGTGGTGTACCACGGTCGCGCCGGCCTGCACCCCGTGTGTGCGCTACTCCTTTTGCGTTTTGCTGGGATCATCCAGCGAC
>JAYTVG010000885.1:0-1100 GCA_043744135.1 Deltaproteobacteria bacterium
CCGCGCGCGAGCGTGGTGGCAGCGGCACGAACGCTGTTGCCGGGGATGGAGATTGTACCGCAGCGCATCACGACTGAACAATTCGAGCGCGCCCTGGGGAGCTATGGTGGCACGCAAGGATGGCAACAAAGCGCCGTCGACGAGGCGGATGGCGCGACCCCCACCGTGCGGGGCGAGGCCATCGCCGTTACATCCGTCGGTTCACCGCGCTTAGACGCGCTGTTGCGCCGCATGGTCGGCGAGGGGTGCTCGGACTTGCACCTCAGCGGCGGCCAACGTCCGCGCTGGCGCATCGACGGCGATATGCGCGAGATCGCGGACGCCCCCCCGCTCGGCGACGGCGAGGTGCTTGGCCTGTTGTCGCCAGTGATGCAAGCGCGCTCACTCGCAGGTTTCAACGACGACAACGATGTGGACTTTGCCTACGCCATCGACGGTGTCGCGCGCTTTCGCGTCAACGTCTTTAAAGACAAAGGCGGCGTAGGTGCTGTGTTGCGGCAGATCCCCGCGCGCATTTTGACATTTGAGCAGCTCAACTTGCCTTCGTCGATCGCGCGCATGTGTGAAAACCCCAAGGGTCTAGTGCTTGTGACTGGGCCGACCGGCTCAGGAAAGTCAACGACGCTGGCGGCGATGATCGACGCCATCAACAAGACCCGTAAAGCGCACATCATCACGCTGGAAGATCCGATCGAGTTCGTCCACAAAAGCCAGCTGTGTTTGGTGAACCAACGCGAAGTCGGCACCCACACCAAGAGCTTTCAACGCGCGCTCAAAGCCGCGTTGCGCGAGGACCCCGACATCGTGCTGGTGGGCGAGATGCGCGACCTCGAGACCATCCAGCTGGCACTTGAGACCGCCAACACCGGCCACTTGGTGTTCGGCACGCTGCATACGTCGACGGCCATCTCCACCGTCGACCGCATCATCGACGTGTTCCCGCCCGAACAGCAGCCGCAAGTGCGCGCGGTGCTGGCCGACACGCTCAAAGCGGTGGTGGCGCAAGCGCTCTGCAAGCGTGTCGGTGGTGGGCGGGTGGCGGCGCTTGAAACCTTGGTTGTCAGCTACGCCATCAGCAACCTCATTCGTGAGGGCAAGAC
>JAYTVG010000886.1:0-3524 GCA_043744135.1 Deltaproteobacteria bacterium
CATCGGCCACGGACTGCCACAAAGCGACCAAGGCGTCGGCGCCGTACGCGTCGCTGAGCTCGGCAAAAAACGCCGCTGTCCCATACGTGAACGGATCGACGGGGCCGCCACCGCCGAAATCAAGCGACGTGCTGGTCTGCGCAAAGTAGCGCACGGAAAAAAGCTCAAGGTCTTGCAGTGCCGGGTCGAACAACTCGCTCGCCCACACCGCGCTGCCTTCGGCGAACGCCGCGCCCTGCTGCGTGTCGTATGCGGCCTGCACTGCGTGAAAGAACTCGTGGCTGGCGAGCAGACGGTTGGCATAAGCCGTTGACGGATAGCCGTACCCCGCGAAATCATTTTCCTGCACGATGAAGCCCGAGCACGTGGTGCCGCCGTCGACGCTGCACTGCTCTGCGACGAAGGTGCCGTCAGCGCTGAAGTCAAAGTCCACCAGGTAGATGTCAAAGTGCGCGTCGCCGTCACCCAGCGGTGCCGCGAAGCCGACGTCGACGTAGCGGTCAAGCACGTCTTCGTAGATGGCAGCTAACTGCACGACGTGATCGGGCACGCCATCGGCGTCGGTGTCGCTTAAGGGCACCGCGTTTGGGCCTGCACGCGTGAAGTGAAGTGTGAAGCGCGCGCTATCGTAGGCCTCGACAACGTCGTTGTCGTCAAACGCGAACTGCTCGCCGGGCAACGGTGCATCGGGTCGGGCGCGAGCGGTCGACGTCAACATCACGCAAGCCAGACCGAAGGCGCGCAGCATCTACAGCTTTTCCCAACGGAAGCGAATGTTGGCGGATTGCAGCGGCGTGGTGCCACCGGTGGTGTCGCATTCTTCTTGGGCCGTAACGGCGTAGTAGGCATAGACCTGTAGCTTGACGAGGCTGCCATCGGCGAGTTGAAGCACGTAGACGTTGTCGGTCATCTGCAGGCAGTTTTCGTTCGAGTAGTGCCAATACCCTTGCATGACCGTGCCCGCTGCGGTGGCGAGGCCACTGCCGTCGGGAATCAAACCGCACGCGTCATCAAAGAAGTTCTCCAACCTGAACGTTGCGTCGGCGGTGGCGACGTCATCCGCGAAATCGCCGGGTCCGAAGTCGGCGGTTCCGACGCACGAGGGTCCGCCGGTGCCGCTGTTGGTGCGGATGACGAAACGGCGAAACGCCAGATCCCAATCAAGGCTTTCGAAGCTGTCATCGTCGAGGATCTCCACCTTCACGAAGCCGGCATCAGTGAACTTGCCGTACACCCAGCCATCGGTGGTGTTTTGAAAGCCACCGGCGCTCGCGTCCACATGTGTTTCATGCACGCCGTCAACGAGCTCATCTTGCACCAAGCCGGGCGCGATAGCGTCCTTCATCGACAACGCCTGAAACGCGCTGTCACGGCATGGCACGGTCTGCGCGTCGGTACACACCGGGCCGTCGGGGGTGGGGTCGCCCGGCTGCTTTTTGGTCGCACCCGGCGTACACGCGCTCAATAACGTCGTCGTGGTGACCAGGAAGAGAAAGCAAATGCGCATCATAAAAGTCTCCGGGGCTTGCAGCGGGCAGTGCCGTGCATGCGTTTATTCCAGGGGCGGTACGTCTTCGCTGAGTCCAAGTGCGCTGGCGTTCACGATCGCGGCGGACGGCGAGATCAAGACGCGCACTTCATCGCCCACGCGCTCAATCGCGAAGTCGTATGCGCGCGTCGGCGCCGCGATATTGGGCCACCGCGCGTCGTCGAGCTCGCCGGTGGCAACTTCGAGTGCATCGCTGTCGAAGCGAAAGTAGCGGGCACCGTCTGCCGTGGGTGCCGCGATGGACGTCGTCGCGGGCGCAGGGAACTTGTCGGGCATCGACAGGTCTTCATCGCTGAGTGCTACGTACGACGACGACACCGCAAAGGCGCCGTCGAGTTGTGGTGCGATCGTGAACCGTACCACCTGCATGCGGTGGCTGAGCAGAAAGTACACGTCGTCGGCGCTGGCGCGGGTGCCGACAGCCATTCCTGCGAGGGGCAGGTTCGGGGCGAGCGCGCCAAACGCCCAATCGCTCGTGGTCCACGCCGCTGCTGGCGCGTGCGGGAGTTGTGCGAGGCCGGTGGGATTGGGCAGGTCGCTGAGGTCCTGTGCGTCGACGCGCGCGGCCCGCACACGGCCATACGCGTCTGAGCCGTCGACGGAGCGGATGAAAAGGCCCGGGTCAGTGACGAAAAACAGCGCTTGGGGTGCGAACCGCTTGAAGTACTCGAGGCGCAACTGCCATGGGCCTTGGGCGCAGTCGAGCGCGCTGCGTGCGAACACATCGAGACACAAACGGCCCTCGAGCTTTTCGTTGTACGGCGACACCCACGTGCGCTGTGCACCCCACGCGCTGCCGTCCCAGTCAGAAAACGACAGCGTGAACAAGCCGCTTTCGGTGTCGTCGTAGATGCTGACGATGCGCATCGCGACGAAGCGTGTCGCCCCGTCGTCGTCGGTGTCGCGCACGATCCACGCGTAGGGCTTGGGCGTCTGCGCGTGCGTATCGCTGTTGTAGTCGTACCACTTGCCCGCGATCGCAGGTCGGTCCTGCACGAAGGCAGCGAGCGCGAGCGGGCCGATGCGTCCAGCTGCGAGCGGCGCGTTTGGTCCCCCCACGGGCGGGCGCGCGCACGCGACTGTCAACACCACACCAATAGTCGCCAACAAACGCATACACGTAGCCTATCGCGGCAGACACAGCCGTCCACTACGATAGGATCCAGCGATGCTGCACGTGCTCATCGCGGGTTTGCTGTTGGCCGCTGCGAGCACGCCGCTTGGCAACGATGGGCCGCCGGCGCTTGCGTCGTTGTCGATCGTCGATGGTGGCCGCGAGCTGCTGTTGCAGCGTGCATGCACAAGCTGTGCTGATGGCGCGCTTTTGATCGATGTCGCGACCCGCCGGCACGCACGCGTGCGCGTCAACAATGATGCGATCGTCGCGCTTGGTGGCGACGTCACCCTCGACAGCCTCGATGTGCAACTCATACGTCCACTGATGCCTTCAATCGGCTTGTTGTTGGTGCGCAGCACACGCGGGCACGAAGACGGCGCGGCACTGGCCGCACGACTGGCGCCGTGGGTGCGCGTCGGCGCGCTGCGCATGGCGTATCCCGACCTGGCGTTTTTCATGCAAGTCGCGACCGTCAACGTGCCACCCGATGATGCGCGCTACGCAGGGCAGTACTACCTCGACGACGTGCACGCCGAGGCCGCTTGGCGCGTCACGACCGGCTCGCCCGACGTGGTGATCGCGGTCGTCGACAACGGCTGCGATCTTGTGCACCCCGACCTCATCGACAAGTTGCTGCCGGGCTTTGACGCCATCGACAACGACGCTGACCCGTCGTGGCAGGCGCAACAGGCCGACTACCACGGCACGGCGTGTGCCGGGCTTGCGGCAGCGTCGACCGACAACGGCATCGGCATCGCGGGCGCTTGCCCTGAATGCGCGCTGACGTGCGCGCGCTTGCTGCCCGCGCCAAACGAGCCGGTGCCGCTATCGGTCGATGTCGAAACCTTTGCGTGGCTG
>JAYTVG010000887.1:0-3518 GCA_043744135.1 Deltaproteobacteria bacterium
TCCACTGCCAGCGCCGCCTTGGCCGCCTTCAGGATGCGCTGGCGATCAATCTCGCCCACATCCAGCGTCGCGCCGGCGGACGGACTTAACAATTGAAAACGTTTACCAGCGGCATCCGGGAAGCTGGACAGCAACTTTTCGTATTTTGGCTGGTCCGCGGTCATCACGACGCGGTGGTCCGCGGTCATCACGACGCGGTGGAGGTCCGCGGTCATCGCGCGGAGGCCCTCGGTCGTCACGACGCGGTGGGCCGCGGTCATGGTGTGCGTCTTGTCGCGGTGCTTCGGTGGCGTGGCCGAGCGGGTCGCGACCGTGCGTGCGCTGCGAAGGTCCTCGACCCGCACGACCGCGCTCGGCGTCACGCATGCGTCCACCACCGCGTCCCTGTCCGCGGGGCACGACGACTTCAGGCTCAGCAGCGTCGTGCAACGTGCCGCGCTGGTAGTGCGCCCATAGTGCGTCGCCGCAGTCGCGAAAGCGCAACAGACGCGCATCAAAACGCGCGAGGTGCTCAGTGACATTGCCGAGGTCGCGCCGCAGGATTTCTTGCGCACTGTTGTTGGCAGACGCGTCCACCACTTGCGGCAAATCGATCAGTGTCGGGCCATCTTTGGCGACAAGGACGTTAAACGCCGACAGATCGCCGTGAATCTTGCCGCACGACAACAACAAGCGCACCTGGCCGTAGATCTCGCGGTGCAGCAAGGTGGCGACCTCCGGCTCCAGCTCGAAGTCTGCCAACCGTGGCGCGGGCGCACCAGCCTCGTCGACCAGCAGCTCCATCAACAACACATCGTCGTACAGCAAGTACGGCTGCGGCACACGCACGCCCGCTTGATACGCGTCTTGCAGCGCTGCGAACTCCATGTCGCGCCAGCTGCTTTCGACCAGTCCTTTGCCGTACGAGGTGCGCTTGCCCATGGCGCGTTTGTCGCGCGAGTTGCGCGTTTGATTTCTTCCCTCGGTGTAGCTGGCGGTGGCCTTAAACGTGCGTTGCTCGCGCGCCTTATAGACCTTGGCTGCCAGCAATTCACCGCCGCGCTCGACGATAAACACCGATGCTTCTTTGCCGCTCATCAAACGCGCGCGCACGTCGTCGATGACACCGTCGTCGATGAGCTTTTGGAGGGTGTCAGGGGTGGACAATGCTGGGCTCGCACCTGCACGCAGGCGTCACATTCGGTCGCGTCACATCGGTCGCGACTAAAGCGGCATGTTGCCGTGTTTTTTGGGTGGCAGTTCATCGCGCTTGTTGCGCAGCATCATGAGCGCCTGGCACAACCTTGGGCGCATATCTTCGGGCAAAATCACCTCGTCAATGTAGCCGAGCTCCGCCGCCTTGTATGGGTTTTGGAATTTGTCGGCGTAGTCCGCGGTCAGCTCTTTCATCTTGCTGTCTTTGTCCGTCGCTGTGTTGATTTCTTCACGCATCACGATCGCGACCGCGCCACCTGCGCCCATGACGGCGATCTCGGCGCCCGGCAGCGCGAAGTTGACGTCGGCGCGCAGGTGTTTGGGTGCCATCACGCAGTACGCGCCGCCGTAAGCCTTGCGCAAGATGACCGTCATCTTTGGCACCGTGGCCTCGGCGTAAGCGTACAACAGCTTGGCGCCGTGTCGGATGACGCCGCCAAATTCTTGGGTGGTGCCCGGCAAAAATCCCGGCACATCGACGAGGGTGAGGATCGGGATGTTGAACGAATCGCAGCAGCGCACAAAGCGCGCGGCTTTGTCAGACGCGTCGATATCGATGGCGCCCGCCATGTTTTGCGGTTGGTTGGCCACCACACCGATCGGCTGCCCCATCAAGCGTGAAAAGCCCACGACGATGTTGCCGGCGAAGTGCGGCTGCACCTCAAAGAAGTGCCGATCGTCGACGATCGCCTTGATGACCTCACGCACATCATACGGTTTGTTGGGGTTGGCGGGGATGAGGGTCTTAAGCGCCTCATCTTTGCGCTCAGGATCGTCGCTCATCTTGGCGAGCGGCGCTTCTTCTGAGTTGTTGGACGGTAAAAATCCCAGCAGCTCACGCACCGTCATAATGGCACGCGTGTCATCGTCGACCGCGAAGTGCGCCACGCCGGATCGTTGCGAGTGCGTGACGGCACCGCCCAGCTGCTCCATGGTCACTTCTTCGTGCGTCACTTGCTTGATGACGTCGGGCCCCGTCAAAAACATGAAGCTGGTGTCTTTGACCATGCAGATGAAGTCGGTGAGCGCGGGCGAGTACACGGCACCGCCTGCACAGGGCCCCATAATGACGCTGATTTGCGGGATGACGCCGGAGGCGAGCGTGTTGGCGCAAAAGATGTCGGCGTAGCCCGCCAGCGACGCCACGCCCTCTTGGATACGCGCACCGCCAGAGTCGTTGAGTCCCACCACAGGCGCGCCGACCTTCATCGCTTGGCTGTACAGTTTGCAGATTTTTTGCGCCGCGACCTCACTCATCGAGCCGCCAAACACCGTGAAGTCCTGTGCGTAGACAAAGACGTGCCGGCTGTCGACTTGGCCATAGCCCGTCACCATGCCGTCGCCGGCGGGGTGGCTTTTGTCCATCCCAAAGTCACGCGAGCGGTGCGTGCGCAAGCGGTCGATCTCAACGAAACTGCCAGCGTCCACCAACAACTCGATACGTTCGCGCGCCGTCAGCTTGCCAGCCTTATGCTGCTTTTCGATGCGCTCCTTGCCGCCCGCGACAAACGCGGTCTCGGTGATCACGCGGAGGCGTTCGCGCTGTTGGGTCCGCAACGCCTCCCAGTCGATGGCAGGAGGTGCAGCAGGACCGGCGGGGGGAGGCGTGCGGGAGGCGACCATCTCGCGTGCCTAGGCAGGCCGCGGCAAAAAAGAAAGGCCCCGGCACCGCGGGAAGAGGCCGCGTTCATTTCACGTGGCCGCGCTCACGTTCACCAAGTTGGCTCGCTGAGCGAATTCACCGACCTTGGGAGGTGAACAATTGAATTCACCGACCTTGGGAGGTGAACGATTGAATCGACCGCAAAATATCGAATTGAATGCATTGACCAATGAAATTCAAGCGCGCGGGCTCCCTTGACGCCGTCAATCGTCGATTTTGTAGCGCACGTGCACCACCGTGATGATGTCTTTTTCCAAGCTCGACACGTCATTGTTGCCTTGCCACGACGCGTCGGTGGAGTTGGCGGCGTTGACGTTGATGATGCCCATGTCCACCGACGACAACGCGCCGAGCTTTGATGAACCTCCAGCGCTGCTGATGATGCGCTCCGCGCGCGTGCGGGCGTCTTTGCTTGCCTCCGCCAACATCTCCACCTTGAGCTCACCGAGCTTGGTGTACAGGTACTTGGGTGCCGTCGACACGATCGGCACGCCCTTTTCCAACAGCTGCGTGACCTCGCGTGACAGCCGCTCGACCTTGGTGACGTCGCTTGAGCTCACCACGATGCCTTGCTCAGCGAGCCAACGCTTGTCGGTCTCGCGCTCGATGCGTTCGCCACCGACGAGCACGGTCTCCGTGGTGCTGATTTCGCTGGTGTTGA
>JAYTVG010000888.1:0-3517 GCA_043744135.1 Deltaproteobacteria bacterium
ACCTTGGGAGATGAACGATTGAATTCATCGACCTTGGGAGATGAACGATTGAATTCATCGACCTTGGGAGATGAACGATTGAATTCATCGACCGACACAGGTGAACGAAGGGCCTTCACGGGACGCGGCTCATCGAGGTCAGCATCATCAAAAGCGAGCGGTGGTGTGCGCACGGTGGCGTCGGCGGCCTCGCAGATGTTCGATGCGTTCGCGCTCATCGCCACGCTCGACAAGGCCGGCGCGAGGCGCAGCGCACCTGCCGCGACTGGGACGTTTGCGAACGACATGCCGACGGGCGGGGCCTCTGCCGTGGGTTCGTTGACGGGCGCCTCTTGGCGCAGCCGCGGCCGCGTTGACGTCAGCAGCGTCGGCGTCACACCCGCGAGCGCCATCTGATCCAAGCGCGCGTTGAGCGGACGCGGCGCTCGCAGCGGGCGACCCTCCGCCAAAAAGGCCTCTTCCAGCAGCGCGCGAAATGGTTCAGCTCGGCCCACATCAACCTCCGCAGCGGTTCGCGCGCGCGAACACATGTGATCCCACAGCCAACAATGTACCACGCAATCCCACATTAGCACTGTCGATTTCACGGTCCGATTGAAGCGACGCCGTTTTCGCGAGGCGCGCGCGAAAAGTCGCTCAGGCTGTAGCGCGCGCGAACCAGCGCCCAACGCCGTCACACAACACGACAGGAGGCGCCGTTTGAGCGAAATCGCCCGACGAGGTCGAACGCAACAACAGCTCAGATGATCGCCACGCGGCACTCGCGGTAGACAGCGCGATGCCGTTTCGCGCGATCCTCGAGACGTTGGTCCACGCACACCACCCGATCGTGCGCGGCGCGATTTTTTGTGACGACAACGGTGAGCGCGTCGACGCGTGGGTGCACAACGACGCGGACCTTGACGACTTGGTGCTCGCTGGCGCCGCGTACGCTGCCGTGGTGCGCAACCTGCCGGCATCGAGTGCGCTCGCCGTCAGCGATGTGGATCGCACGGTGTGGATCGCCACCGTCGAGGGTGGTTACTACCTGCTCGCGGTCTGTGCGCCGACGCTGGCGGCGTCGATCCGGCGCGTGCTGCCAAGCGTCGTGGCGGCGCTCGCCGCACACATGTGAGGCTGGTGCGCGATGGCGCGCAGGCACGCTGGCGTGTAGCCTGCGCCCCATGCGTGCTGTTGTGGCTGTGATTTGCATCTGTGTCGCCGGTTGCGTCGCCGGTTGCGTCGCTGGCGGCCAGCCGCCAGCACCACTTCCCAGTGGCCCCTTTGAGCTCACCGTCACGATGGCGCCAAATGCGGCCCCCGCAGACCTCACCGACCCGCCACCGACGGATGGCATCCTGCCCAGCGGGGTCCCCGACGATGTGCAAGTGTTCGATCTCGGTTTGCTCGCGATAAACGACGGCACGTCAGCAGACATCAACGTCGACGTCCGCAGCGGCACCGGCACGCTACAAGTGTTGGTGTACGGGCAGCCCAGCGGTCGCGTGATCGTCACGCGCGCGGAAGATCCAAACGGCAACTTGGCTGTGTCAGATGTGCCGCCTCAGGACTTACCCGCCGTGCACGCGTCGTTTGCGCGCGGCTTTCCCGCCCAAACCTTCAGCGTCAACCGCATGCTCGGCAGCACGCAAAGCGGCGCGTTTTTGTTGCCGAACACGCCGTCGGTGACGCTCATCAAGGGCGTGTGGAAGTTGCGCGTTGGTCACTACACCGTCGACGTCAACGCGCAGCCTCCTGCGCGCGCGCCGCTCGATCGGCCGGTGCGCGTCGTGGTGCTCGCGAAACCGACCATCGTGGCGGGCGCCGTGCAGTTGGCGCTGCACTACACGGGCGCACAAGGCCTGACCGCGGCGACAGCGCCGACCGACGCGTTTTTGCTCAACGCATTGGAGGTGGTACGCAGCACGTTTGCTGCTGTTGACATCGAAGTCGCCGATGTCGTGCACCTTGACATCCCGACGACGCTAAGCACCGTGCACATGACGCCGAACTTGTGTGAAGGAGGCGAGCTTGACGCCCTGTTTGCACAAGGCGGTGCTGCACCTGCGCGCGCCGTGCCGCTGTTCATCATCGACCGCTTCTCGTGCATGTTTGGCGCCACGGACATCGGCGACGACATCGGTGGCGTCGCAGGAGGTCTGCCAGGTGCAGCGTTCGCGCACGGCTCAAGCCACGGTGGCGTGGCGGTGTCGGCCAGCTACGCGTCGCGCGACAGCAACGCGTTGGGCGTCGTGATGGCGCACGAACTCGGTCATTTTTTGGGGCTGTACCACACGCGTGAAAGCAGCCAGTTCGGCAACCTGCCGATCGTCGATGCGATCGAAGACACCGACGCATCCGCGGAGGGCTCGCGCTTGAATTTGATGTACTTCGCGAACGACGACGACACGCGGTTGTCGCCAGGGCAGGGGCAGGTCCTCAGGGGCAGCCCGTGGGTGACGCCTTAGGCGTGCAACCGTGCCCGTGTGCCGCGTGTACACAAAAAAAAGCTCTCGGTTTCACCGCTGAGCGTGGATGAAATTTCGGATTGGCGCCGAAAAACACTAGGCTCTGCGTTGCGATGGACCTGTTTCCTTTTTTGCGGCCGTGCCCGCTGCTACGCGGCTTTTCAGACGACGGCGTGCGCATCGTGCAGTCGGTGGTCACGGCGCGTCAGCTCGATGCGGGGATGCCCATCTTTGTGCAACGCATGCTTGGCGAGAGTGCGTTTTTCTTAGTTCACGGCGAGGTGGCGGTGTCGGTCGCGCGCCAAAACCAAGAGCAGCAAATCGGCGTGCTTGTGGCGCCTGACGCCTTTGGAGAACTCGCCCTGCTTTACCCTGGGCCGCGCCGCGCGACCACCCGCACGACGACGCCGGCGTTGTTGTTGGAGCTGACGCGGCGGGATTTCTTGACCCTGCAAAGCCAGCGGCCGCAAGCGTGTCTGAAGCTGTCGATGAACATCACCGAACGCTTCGCTCAGCGCGCGATTGAAGCCGGCAGTCTCCTTGATCGCTTGTGCGAGCTGACTTGAGCAACCGCTCGCGACCTTGAGCGCTAGCGGTCCGGCTGAGCGGCCGCCGCGCTCAACAGGGAAAAGATGCGCGCGCGCTCAGCCGGCGACGCACCAACGAGCTCAATGCCCATGCCCGACAGCGCGTGGCGCATCGATCCAAACGGCGTCACCCACCGCACGCGCCCGCTGACCCGCAACTTGCCCGTGGTCTGCGCGCGATCGATGAACGACAACACCACAGGGTCGCCAACTTCCAACACGTTGCTGGTCGCAACAAACACCCCGCCCAGCGAGATGTCGGTGACGTGGGTGGTGCGGTCGACGCCGAACAGCCCACTCACCTCGACGCGTTCACGCACAGCGACCCGCGCACCTTCGCGCCGCGAAAACTGCGCAGGCGGCCCCTCATCGGACCACTCGATGTCGATGTACGTCTCGTCCAGCACCGCGTCATCGACTGCGGGCGCCCCCGACGCGTCGTGCGGTGCGACAGGTGCGTCGGCGGCGGCCGCGCTGACGTCG
>JAYTVG010000889.1:0-1096 GCA_043744135.1 Deltaproteobacteria bacterium
CTGCAGGGCGTGAAACGCGGCGTGCTCGAGCTGGTCGATATCGTCGCGGTCAACAAGCACGACGGCATTTTTGCACACGACGCGCAGCGTACCCGCCAAGCGTACGAACAAGGCTGCGCGCTGTTTTCCCCGACGGCGTTCGCCGATGGCAGCACGTGGAGCACGCCCGCGTTGTGCGTGTCGGCGCTCACGCATAGCGGCATCGACGCGCTGTGGGCGACGGTGCAGCAGCACCGCGAGCGCCTCGTCAGCACGCAAAGCCTACACGCTCGGCGTGCAGAGCAAGCCGCGCGCGCGCTGTGGCGACGGGTGGAGCAGGATCTCATTGACGACGTGCGACAGCGCTATCGACCTCACCTCACGACGCTGGAAGACCAGGTGCGCGACGGTCGCATGAGCGCCGCCGCCGCCGCGGTTGAGGTGATGCGTCGAGTTCGCAATGGCGCGTGACCCTTGCGTCGCGGCGCGCACTGCGATGTGATGAAGGGATGCACGTTGGCGCCGCAGACAGCCTCGATCGTCTTTTGGGTGCACGCGCGTCGCTGGCGCGCGCCGCTGCCTTCGGCGCGGTGGTCGCGATGTGCACCGTCAGCGCTACCGCGCATGCACAATGCAGCTTTCCTTCCCCTGGGCTTGGCCTTGATCCTGGGGTGCCAAACGCCAACCGCGGCTTGTTGGTTTTTTTCACGACACCTCTCGACGGCGCGCAAGACGTGCCGCGCAACGCCGAGCTCCGCTTGAGCGGCAGCATCTCTGCGCTTGCGGACCTGGCTTTTCACCTTGAGGTCGTCGATGACAACGGAGATCGGCCCGCTTGGGTGCGCGACGGCAGTGCCGTGCGCTTTGCACAACCGCTCGAACCCAACAGCGGCTACACCGCGACGCTGCGTCCCGACCCGCTGTTTTGCAGCGGTTGTGGTGAGCAGGAGATTCGCTTTGTGACGGGCACTGCCCAAGACGTCGCTGCGCCTGTGCTCGCTTTATTGCCTGACGCACGCGTGTTCGTGCGACCGCCGGCCGTCACACAGCAAAACTGCGGCATCTTCCCGACACGATCGCACGACATCGCCGTCGACCTCGGTCCGCAGATCGCCGA
>JAYTVG010000890.1:0-3507 GCA_043744135.1 Deltaproteobacteria bacterium
GCACTGAAGCAGCAACGGCAACACGAAGCCGCCACTGTGACCCCGCTGCAACAGCGCATCGAGGCCTTGACGCTGCAGGTCAAAAAATCCGAGGCGCAACACGCAGCGACGGCGTCGGACTACAACGCGAAGCTGCTGCGCCTGACTGCGGAGCGTGAAGCTTCAGTGCGCGAACGCGACCAGGCGCAAAGTGCGCTCGGTGGCGCCAGCGCACTTTCAAAGCAGCTGGCGGACGCCGTCGCCGCGCGTGACGATCTCAAACGCGAGCTTGCGCGCACCACCGCCGCCCTCAAGGACGCCGAAACCCTCGCCGAGCGCTCCGCCTCCGACATCGACGTCGCGCGCGGCGATAGCGTCTCGCATCAAGTCCATTTGGAGGATCTCAGCGTACGACTGCGCGACAGCGAGGCGCAGCTCAACGCGGCGTTGACCGAAATGGAAACCGTGCGCGGCGGCTACGAGGAGCGCATCCGCGACCTGTCGGACACGCTGCGCGCACAAGCTCAAGAAGCAGCCGAAGCGATGGCGGCGCACCACACCGAAAGCGAAAAGCGCATCGCAGCCGAAAACCGCGCGCACGACGCGCGGCTGGCTGAAGTGCTCGCCGGCAGCGCGGCACCCAGCAACGCGTTCGCGACGGCGCCGTCGACGGAGGTCGTCGCCGAACGCGATGCCTACCGGCAGCGTTTGGTGGAAACCGAGGCGTGGGTGCGCCAAGCGCAAACGCATCTGGAGGCGCTCAACGCAGAACGCCCGGAGTTGCTGCGCCAGCTGCAGTCGTCGCAAAGCGATCTGCGCCAAAAAACCATCGAAGCGGACGAGGCGGCGCGCCAAATCGCCGCGGCGAAGCGCACCGTCGAGCAACTCACTGCGCGCGCAGCCAACGTCGAACAGCAGCTCCAACAACAGCGCGACTCCGCATCAGGAAATTCGACCGCCGTCGACCGCGCCCAAGAGGAGATTCGCTCGCTGCAAGCCCAGTTGCGCAACAGCAGCGGCGTCCGCGGACAGCTTCCGGAGGAGCTCGAGCCGCTGCGCTGGACGCTAAACGCGGCCATCGATCAGCTGACCGCGATGGAAAACCGCGAGCCGACAGTCGGCTCACATCTGCGAAATTTGCGGCTGCTGTCGCAAGCGCTGCACCGACTCAGCGGGCGGTGACGCACGATCTCGTCAGTGCGCAGAGAACTAGGCGGGCTTGAGGCGAAAGCCGCCCGCGTCACGCGATCGAACTTGGTAGCTGATGCCGCAATAAAAACACAGCACCTCGTCGGCGACGCGAAAGCCATCCGCATACGGGTTATGTGCGCTGCACTCAGGGCAGTCGAATTCGAAAAACCGCCCGCCCTTTAAGCCGGCGGGACCGTTATCGTCGTCGCCGTCGCCGCGATCTTTCATCACTCCACCAACTTTGCGCTGACGCTGCCCTCGAACTTCAGCATCGGTGCAGCACCGGCGGCGTCCAGCAGCACCTTGTTCGAGCTGTTTTCCGCCGTCACCGTCACTTTCACTCGATACTTCTTCTTTTTTTGCGTGTCGGTGAACTCAAGCGTGTGGGATCCGATCGTGGTCGCAAGCGCATCCACCCCGTAAAAAATTCTCGCGCCTTTGAGTTTGCCGTCGAGGGCCACCTGCATGGTGGGACGGCTGCCGACTTGCAGGATCGGCTTCGCGTGGGCTTTGTCGACCGGGCCCTTTTCTGCAGCCTTCGCGTCGGTCGCGGGCTTGCCGTCTGACTTTGCCACCTTGGTGTCCGCTTTCGGCTCCGCTTTGAGCTTTGCGTCGGCCTTTGTGGCGTCGGCTTTCGTCTCGGTTTTGCCGCTAGCGTCAGCGGCGGCGGCCTTCACGGTGGCATCCGCCTTCGCCACCTTGTCACCTGGTACCGCATCGCTTTTTGTCGACGACAGCTTCGCACCGTCGGGCTTCGCGCCGTCGGGCTTCGCGCCGTCGGGCTTCGCGCCGGTTTTGGTGGCGCTTGCTTTGGCGCCGTCTGGCTTCACGGCGAGCGATTTTGCTCCATCAGACTTCGCAACGTCCGACTTCACCTCGTGTGATTTCGTGCCGTCCGCCTTCGTTGCGTCGCCGGTTTGCCCGACCGCATTCACGTCGTCGCGTTTTCCTGCATTGACGACGGTGGCAGCAGGCATCGCGCCCGTGTCGTCGTTGTTCCCATCGGGTATCGTGTCGGCCGTTGCGCTCTTGCTCGATCGCAACAACCTGACGGTGGCGGGGCCGACGGCGTCGCGGTCGCGTCGTGTGACGTCGATCGAGCGCGTCTCAAAGCCCGGCGCACGCACACGCACCTCGACAGCGCTCTTGTCGGACGCGAGCTCGCCTTCAAAGGGTGCTGCGCCAAACGAAACGTTGTCGATGAGCACCTCGGCGTCGGTGATCGGCCGTCCGGTGTCGTCGGCGATCGCTGAGACGCTCAAGCGCCACCCAGAAGCCGCAGCGGCGCCGGCCGGCGCCAAGCCAAAGACCACCGGCTGGCGCGCAGGCCCGTGCACCACGAGCGGCCGCGCAACGATGGTGGTGGTTTTAGCCGAGATCCGCAGCGCATGGTTTCCCGGCGCCACGACGACGGTCGCGGGCAGCGTCGTTGCCACTTGCGCATCGTCAACAAACACCGCCAAATCGCTCGGGGGCGGCACACCGCCAGCTGGATACAACGTGACTTCGTACGCTTTGGCGGCGCGCGCGCGCACCACACCGAAGGCGACCACGCAGCACGACAGCGCAACCGACACCGCCAGCGCCGCGTACATCCGCGTCGCGATTGTCGTCGAGCGTGACACGCCGAGCTGCTGCGCGCTGGGGATCCGCACAGCGTCACTGGAGCGCGGCGATGTCGGCAGCGCGCCCATGACCTCGCTTGCGTCCACCGCGTCGCCAAACGCGGTGCGGTCTTCAGCTTGCGCTTGCTCGAGTTGTCGATCGTGCTGATCGGCGCGCGAGTCGCGGGCACTTTGCTCTTGCTTAAGCTGGGTGGCGACGGCTTGGACGTCGTCGGCGTTGATCGCCATCGTGGGCGCGTCGTCGGCGTACGGATCGGTGAGCGGCATCATCGGCTGCGCTTGTGTGGCGTGCCGTTTGTGTTCGCGCTGTGGAGTTTGACGCGTCGGCGGCGGCTCTGGCAACGAATCTTGCGCCTCGCTGGCGTCAATCTCGTCGTCTTCTTCACTGGTGCCAGGCGCATCGTTGTTAAAGTAGGGGTTGGGCGCCGACACGATGGTGCGCGAGTCGTCATCCTCGCTGACGTCGTCACCGTACAACGACACCTGGCCCAAAAAGTTATCGTTGGTGGATTGCTTGACGTTTTGGGCACCCTTGGACGTTTGCGAACGCAGCGCGTTTGACGCGCCAGCGTGCAGTGGCGCCGTGTGCGTCACATTCGCGCGGATCGGCGAAAGCACGCGGTTGGCGCCGGCCTGAAGCGTCATGGCGTCATCCCCAACGATCGGGCGGCGCGTGGGCA
This sequence comes from Deltaproteobacteria bacterium, assembly GCA_043744135.1. Taxonomy (GTDB): domain Bacteria; phylum Myxococcota; class UBA727; order UBA727; family VGSZ01; genus JAYTVG01. The sequence goes on from JAYTVG010000890.1 coordinate 3,476, forward strand.
GTTGAGGCCGCAACGACTCACCAGCGGGTGTC
>JAYTVG010000891.1:0-3506 GCA_043744135.1 Deltaproteobacteria bacterium
CACCGCGCGGCATCGTCACCTCGTTTGGCACCACCTCGTGACCAGCGGCGCGACGGATGGGCACGGTGGGCGCGAGCACATCGCCACCGAAGTGCACACCGATGAGCACGGCGCCAACCTTGATGCGGTCGCCATCTTCGATGCGGGTTTCGCCCTTGAGCTCCTTGCCGTTGAGCTCAGTACCGTCGTCGCTGCCGAGGTCCAAAACCGAGACGTTGCCGTCGACCGATTGGATCATGCAATGCAGCGAACTAACGTCATCGCCCTCCAAACGAACGTGCGCGGAGGCACCCGACCCCAACATGATGGGGTCGTTCGTGTTGAACTCCAGCACCTTGGTGGAGCCGTCTTTGAGTGTGAGTGTGAGGCTAATCGAGGGCTTGTTCTCGGCCATGGATGGGTCTTTCGGAGATAGCTGCGGTTTCGTCAACGGCGGTATGAAACAAATCGTGCAGTTTGCGCTCGGTTCGCGAAGAATTCATCGCCCTTGGGAGTGAACGGGAGATGCGCTCGAAACTTCACCGACCTTGGGAGGTGAACAAAGGTGCCTTCATCGCCCTTTGAGGTGAACAAAAGTGTTTTCACCGACCTTGGGCAGCGAAGCAAAAGCAACTTCCTCGACTTCGCAACATTGCTTTTGACGGTGCATCGGCGCAACCGAGTGACGCAACATCGCTGCATCAGGCGGTAGCTCAGCGTGAAAAATCACAGCGTCAAACGTTGGCTTATGGCGCGTGGGGAAACGGCCGGGCGCGACCGCTCGGCCCTGCATGGCCACGCCCAGAAACTCAGCGCGTTACTGCATGGCGCGACCGTTTGGGTGATGACGAACGCGGCGAACAACTGGCACGACATAGGCACCTCAGCACTACGACAGCCTGGCGCCAACGAAAGTTCCGCAACCGTGAGTGGCGGACAACTCGGCGCAAGATCGCGGCTGCGTGCTCCGCTTACACGAGGCTTGCGGCGCTACAAAACGTGAGGTCGTTTGTGGCGCCGCGCGGTGCCCCGTCGCGGTTCGCGTTGGAGTCTACAGCGCCGAGACGGAACGTTTCAGCTCGGGCCGGAAGTTGCCACGCAACTCGATCAAGTTGCGAAAGCGCGTCTTTTTGCGGTTCTTGATGTAGCTGCCTTCGGGCTTGGTGAGCTCGCCTTCGATGTTGACGTCGGAGAAGTCGATGACGGTCTTTTTATTGAAGACCGTCTTGTCGCCTTCTTCGACGACCGTATCGGCCGCAGTCGCCGGCGTGGCAACCAACGACGACGCAAACAGCGACATGGACAACAACGAAAGGGTAAGTCGAGCGATCGAGCGCAACGTCATTGGCGACCTCTTCTCAAACTGTAGCGAACTGTCATGCAAACCAGCAACATCCGTCGAGCGCTCGAGATCTGCTCTCAAAAGAATTCACCATCACTTCGCAGCGGGTGCAGGAGCCGCGGGGGCGGGTTCGGCGGCAGCGGGCGGAGTTGCGGTTGGCGCCGGAGCGGGCGGCGCCTTGGCCTTGTCGGCGTCCTCTTGCGCTTTCATCTTCTCCATCGCGGCCTTGCCCGCTTCGCGGTTTTTGATCTCGAGGTCGATTTGATCGCAATCGACCTTGATCGGGTCTTTGTCGTCGAGATCGGCGCCTTTGATGGCTTTGTACTTGCCGCACCATTCGCGTGCGGAGTCGACGTTGTTGAGTTGGAGCTTTTGAATCATGGCGATTTCGCCAAGGGCTTCAGCCGCTTCAGGGCGAATTTCAATTGCGCGCTGCAGTTGTGCGATCGCTTCGTTGGCCTTTTGCTGGCCAGACAACGCGAAGCCGTAGCCGAGGTTTGCTTCAGGTTGGCGCGGTTCGGCCTTCATCGCTTCACCGTAGTGCAACGCGGCGGCGTCGTAGTCCCGATAGCGCAGCGCGATGGCACCGAGGTTCAGGTGCGCCGAGATCAGGGTCGGGTCAATCTCCACCGCGCGTTTAAAGAAGCTCACGGCCTCAGGGTAACGACCGCGCTTGATGCGGATCATGCCGCGGTTGTTGTACAGCGCCGCGTCATTGTCTTTGAGCTTGAGCGAGTTGACGGCGATGGTTTCCGCGAGCGCGTACTTCTCTTGGTCAAAGTAGATGAGGCTGAGATTTTTAAGCGCGTCGACGTTGTTTGGCTGATTCGCGAGCAGTTGACGGCAGGTTTTTTCGCCCGCATCGTAGTCTTTCGCTAACCGGTACATCACGATTAGGTTGTTTAACAGGTCGGGGTCCGCGGGCTCGCCGGCTTTGCGCGACTTCTCCAGTTGACCCTCGTACAGCGCGATTCCGCCTTGGTAGTCGCCCTTTTCCGACATCAACACGCCGAGCAAGAGCACCACCTCGTGCCGGTCGGGCTGCTCTTTTTTGAGCGCATCGAGTGTCGCCTTCGCCGCGTCGTAGTTTCCGAGCTTGATGTCGCAACCTGCATCACCGAGGCGCGCGTCAAAATTCGTCGGCTCTTTTTTCAGCGCGGCGGCGAACTTGCCTTTCGCCTCTTGCGCCTTGCCCTCTTTGAGAAGTTTGCCCGCGTCGGCGATCAACGCTTGCGTGCTGTCACCGGTCTTTGGCGTCGCCACCGGCGCTTGCGCAACGGCCTGCTGCGCTGGGACCTGCTCAGCTTTCGTGGTTCCGCAAGCGGACACAACGAGCGCCGCGCCGCTCACGACGATCACGCGCGTCATTGCCGAGAAGCTGCGCGCGAAACAAAAAAACCTTGAGGCGTTTGTCATGGGTTTGACTTCGGGGCTTGGGTTTTAAACGACATGCGCTACTTCGACGCCGTGCGCGTGGCACCAGCAACTGCGGAGCTCGGGAAGAATTTCAGCTCGTACACCCGTGGAAAGCGCGAGGGCTTAAACTTCTTGAGCCGCTCCTCGATTTCCATGGTGTACGGCGAGTAGATGCCAAGCTTAAACGCCGTGCCGAGCGCGGCCTCAAGCGCTTGAATGCCCTGCTCTTCCACCGGGAACGCGACGTTTTCGAGCTCCGAGCGAAAGATATCCAACGCCTCAGGATTGTTGCGGAGAGCAGCGGGATCGGGCGCGTCGCGCAGGGTGCCGACGTAGTCAAGCAGTGCATCCGCCGCGCGCAGATAGCCAGCGACCGCCCACTCACCCGAGCCGTAGTCTTTGATGTCGTAGTATTTCTTGGCGATTTCATCGCGCTTCTTCTTCTTCGAGTCCAGCGCCTCAGCGACGACCTTCATGCCCTTTTTGCCGCTGCCGCCGGAGCGCTCTTCAATCTTGATAGCCTTGTAGTCAAGCCATTCCGGTTCGAGCACCTGAAAGGCACAGTATCCTGCCGCCTGCGATCCCACATCGCTCTTGCGCACCTTGTCGTCGAGTTTTTTATACGATCCCAAGATACCTTGGCATGCCTCGAGCATGTCCTTATCGCGTCCCGACTTCTGCAATGACAGCGCCGTTTTGTACCGCGACATCAAAATTTGCTCCGGCTTCGCTTCCTTGCCGTGCAGCTTTTCAAAATCGCCATACAAAG
>JAYTVG010000892.1:0-3505 GCA_043744135.1 Deltaproteobacteria bacterium
GTTGGGGTTGTACGCGCCCATCTTGCCTTGCTGCAGGTCGATGCCGTTGTAGTAGGCAAACGCGTAGCTCAACGGATCCAAGGTGGCGTGGCAGCGCGCGCACGCCTCTTGCGCAACCCCCTTGGCGTCGATGTCTTTGGGCTCGCCGTCGACGGGCAACAAGCCCTCGGAGCGCGCGATGTCTTGGCCGAGATACGCGCGGTAGGCCTGCGCCGCGGTGGTGCGCGGCAGCTCGCTAAACATGGTGTGGATCATCAAAAACCACTGCGTCGTGATCATGCCAGCGCGCTGCGCCGGTGGTGCGGGTTGTCCACCGATGTCACCTGCGTCAGCGCCAAACGGGCTTGGGATAGCCCCGGTGACGACGTTGCCCGACGGATCGATGTGGTAGTCGGCCAACAGCAAATCACGCGCGTCACGATCGCCCGTGAGCACGTGCACAAACAAGCGATAGTCCCAGCGGTAGTCGGCCAGCGGTGTCCCGCCCAGGACGCTGATGGCCTTGAGCGGGCGAATGCGCTTGTCCGCCAAGCGCGCCAAGCCTTCTTGCGTCCAATAGTCAGACGACACGCAGCGATCGAGCGCGGCGTGCAGCTCCGCGCGCGCGTCCGTCGACGCCGCGAGTGCCGTGCGTTGCGCGAACGTCGGCGACTGGCCACAATACGCGATCATCATGCGCTTAAACGCGAACCCCACATCGTAGTTGCCGACGTCGTACGCGCTGTTGGTGCCGTTTGGGGCTGGTGGTGCCGTGAAATTGCTGGTGGCGTCGCCGGGCAGGGTGCCAAGCAAGATCTCTTCCAGATTGGTGAGGCCATCGCCGTCGCTGTCGTCTCCCTCCACAGCGGCGAGTGCGCCTGGCAAGCGTGCGTCGTAGTCGGTCGCGTCACCTTCGCCGATGGCGGACGCAACGTCGACGCCGTAGGCGTTAAACTCGGGTGCCGCGGTGTGGCATTGCGTGCACGCGACGACGGCACCGCGACACACCGGCGCGTCTGCATAGCTCTCACAATAGGTGCGCGGGCCGGTCGGGCGCGCCTGCGCACCAACCGCGACCAACACCAACAACGACGACGCGAACAGGTGCTGCATTGGGGACCTCAGGCTGCGCTCGGTGATGTTGCGATGAGCCGTGTTGGCTCGTGCTCCACGAAGCTGTGATGACGGTGCCAGGTATTTGCGCGCGCGCCAGGGATTTCACCGACCTTGGGAGGTGAACAAAAGTAATTGTGCGCGCGCCAGCCGAGGGGATCAAAGCTTCTGATCTGGACAGTGCGCACGGGGCTACACGCGCTTGCGTTTGAGCGCGCGCACCACGGTGACCGTCTCGATGGCGGCGACCGCGGCCTCGGCGCCTTTGTTGCCGACGTTACCGCCCGCACGGTCTTGCGCCTGTTGTTCACTTTTGACCGTCAAGATCGCGTTTGTGACGACAACGCCAGTGTCGAGGCTGACGCGCGCCACACCTTGCGACGCTGCGGTGGACACGTGCAGGTAGTGGTCGGTGCCGCCCTCGATGACGCAGCCGATGCACACCACCGCGTCGGGACGTTTGACCTTGATGACCTGCTGCGCCACCAACGGCAATTCAAGCGCCCCCGGTACCCACACGACGTCGATTTTTTTTGCACCCGCGCCTTCGAGTGTCGCACGCGCACCGTCGACGAGTTTGCCGGTGATATGCGCGTTGAAGCGCGCGGCGACAATCGTGATGCGCATGCCCTTGGCAGCCTTGGGCGCGAGCGTCGGCGCAACGTGCGCGCGGGTCACGTGCGCTCCTGTAGACTTTCGATCGCCACGCGCTGTGTGATCTCGATGCCAAACCCCGACAACGCGTTTAAGCGCACGGGGTTGTTGGTGAGCAGGCGCATGCGCGTGAGCCCTAAGCTGCGCAAGATCTGCGCACCCGTGCCGTAGTGGCGCACGACGGGGGACTGCCCGCGCGGTGCACGATCGCGTTCGGGCAGGCCCTTGCCCTCACCGCGCATGCGCTCAAGCTCAACCAGTGCGTCGACGAAGCGAATCGGTTCCGGTTCTTTTGGCAGGTACAAAATCACGCCGCACGGCTGTTGCGCGACCTGGCGGATAGACGCGCGCAGATGCAGTCCACCCTTGTCCAAAATGCCACCGAACATGTCGGTGAGCGCATCGCCCGAGTGCACCCGCACGAGCGGTGGCAGCGCGGCTTGCTCGCTGGTTGCGCGCAACATCGCGTCGTCACCTTTGACAAGGGCGAGCGCTTCTTGATCGATGCCAGCGCGTCCCGGCACGCCGACCGTCGAGCGATACGCCATCGCACGAAACGCCCCAAACTCAGTGTCCACGGTGGCCGTGGCGACGCGCTCCACGAGTGTTTCGTGCTTCAAGCGAAACGCGATGATGTCCGCCACCGACAACACCATCAAAGCGTGCTTGCCGGCAAACGTGCACAGGTCCGGCAAACGCGCCATCGTGCCGTCGTCGTTTAAGATCTCGCAAATCACGCCCGCGGGTTTGAGCCCCGCCAGCCGGCACAAATCGACGCTGCCCTCCGTTTGGCCGGTACGCACCAGCACACCACCAGGCTGCGCGCGCAGCGGAAAGATATGGCCCGGTCGCACCAAGTCCGAAGGGCGCGTGTCGTCGGCGATGGCGACGTGAATCGTGCGCGATCGATCCGCGGCGGAAATGCCGGTGGTGACGCCGGTGCGCGCTTCGATACTGACGGTAAACGCCGTGCCCAAGCTCGCGGTGTTGGTCTCGACCATCGGCGGCAAGTCGAGCTGCCTGAGCCGCTCATCGGTGAGTGTCAGGCAGATCAGGCCGCGGCCCTCGCGCGCCATAAAGTTGATGGCCTCGGGCGTGGTCTTTTGCGCCGCCAACACCAAATCACCCTCATTTTCGCGATCCTCGTCGTCAACCAAGATGACGGCGCGGCCCGCTTCCAAGTCGCGCATGGCACGGCGCACGCGATCGTCGGCGGTGGCGCCGTATTGGGCGAGCAACGAGGGTGGTGTTGCGTGGAGTTCGAGGGGGACTGCGAGTTTGCTGGCGCTCATACGGGCTCCCGATTGCACGAGATGCAACCGTCTACGAGTGCGGGGTCGAGCCGACAACCCCAAAGCCAAACGCACGCGTGCAACATAGTGCACTTGCGGGTGCGACGGTGCGCATTATAGTGCGTCAACGCTTTCGATCGCAGCACTGGAGACCGCCATGGGCAGCCACACCGCCGACGCAGCCACCCCTCTCGTCGTCGACGTCCGCACCGAGCCAAGCAAGTACAAGCACTGGAAGTTGCGCTTCGGCGAATTCGGCGACGAGACCGCAACGTTGGCGATGGACGTGCAAGACGACGGCGGCTTGGGCGACTACGTGCTCAAACAAAACAGCTACGACTTGGGCGTCGACATTGAGCTCGCTGACGCCGTGATGCGCCTGCGCTTTGAGCACCCGGAAGTCAAAACCGTCGTCGTCACGGGTCTAAAAGACAAGGTGTTTTGCTCAGGCGCCAACATCTTCATGC
>JAYTVG010000893.1:0-12173 GCA_043744135.1 Deltaproteobacteria bacterium
AGCGCCGCGAGCGCGCACGCGGCGGGCGATCACGTCGTGGAGGTGTTGTTGTCGCGCACGGACGGCAAGCGGCGCTCGCTACTGCTGGAGCGTCACGTCGACGCGCGCTTGTTGTTGGTGGCACACACCGACGACGGCTTGCGCATTTTGGGCGTGTTGTGGGGACTGTCGCGCGCCGTCGACGGGCGCGATTTGCGACGTGGCCAGCCCTACCGCGGACCGGCACCGTCGAGCGCGTCGGCTGCAGTAGTGGTCACCGCCCAGCTCAAGCACGATCCCGATCGCGTCGTGCGCGCTGAATTCGTCGCCGAGCTCAAGCGCATCACTCGACTCAAAACCGCGCTCGAGGGCGACTTAAAAAAACATGGCAACGCACAACGCGCACAACACGACGGCGAGCTACTCAAGACCGCACTGGGTCGTATCAAACGCGGCATGGCCTCGATTGACGTCGTCGACTTCGACGGCGCCAGCCGCACCGTCACGCTCGATCCGAAAAAAGATGCACAACGCAACTTGCAGGCGTGTTTTGTGCGCGCAAAAAAGGCCCGCACGGCGATGCTGCGCACGGGACCGCGCCACGCCACCGCCGCAGCACAAGTCGACACCATGCGCACGGTGCTCGACAGCGACGACGCGGCGCAGATGCACGCCCTTTTGCTGGCGATCGCCTCCAATCACACCACGGCACCTTCTGCCAAGCGGCGCGTCGCCAAAGCGGGTGCGCGCATGGCGTGGCGCTGCTTTCGGGTCAACGACACCACGGTGTTGCGCGTCGGCCGCGGCGCCAAAGACAACGACGCGCTGGTGCGCAGCGCTCGCGGTCACGACGTGTGGTTGCATGCACGCGACAGCCAGGGCGCGCACGTGGTGGTGCCGTCACGCGGCGAAGACCTAGCACCCGCGTTGTTGGCGGACGCGGCGCTACTCGCGGCGCATTTTTCGTCAGCGCGCGAGCAACCGCGTGTCGACGTTCAGTACACGCGCGTGAAGCACCTCAAAAAGCCCGGCCCAGGAGCGCCACCAGGATTGTTTTTGGTCGACAAAGAGACCGTGCTGCACGTGCGCATGGACCGCGAGCGCTTGGCGGCGTTGCTTGAGCGTGAAATCCCGGCGGCGCAGGCGTGAAGCCACGCGCTACTCGCGACGCACCTTCGCCTGAGCTTTTTTGAGCCCACGCGCGAGCGCTGCACCGACCATGACATTCGCGCCGCCGCCGCCGCTTTTTTGGGGTGGTGGGTGGCACGCGGGGGGCTTTGGGCTCTGCAGGGCGCGCAACAAAAACGCCAACGCCGCCGCGCACAACACAACCACCGTCACAAAATCCACCGTTGACGTCGTCATGCGAACCCTAGCGCGCGGCCGCCTTGGTAGACCAACAGCGCCGCGACGTAGGCGAGCAAACTCATATAGCCAAACTGGATCGCGGGCCATTTCCAGCCGCGCGTCTCACGTCTGACTGCGGAAAGCGTGCTCATGCACTGCATCGCGAGCACAAAAAACACCATCAACGACAACGCCGTGAGCGGTGTGTACACGAGGCTGCCATCGCTGCGGCGCTCATCACGAAGCGCGCTGCGCAACGACGGATTGTTTTCGTCGCTGCCGTCGCCGAGGCCGTACACCAAGCCCAGGGTGGACACGAGCACCTCGCGCGCGGCGAAGCTGGCGATGATGCCGACCGCCAACTTCCAATCGTAGCCAAGGGGCGCCACGACCGGCTCGATCGCTGTGCCGAGCATGCCTGCGAAGCTATGCCGCACCCGTTGTTGTGCGGCGCGCGCCTCGATGGCAGCGATGGGTTCGTCACCGCTGGCAGTGCCTTGTGCAGCTGTGGCGGCGGCGGCGGTTCGGGTGACGACGCTTTGCTCAAGTGCGCTGTCGCGGGGAAACGTAAACAACGCCCACAACACGACGGTGATGGCTAAGATCGTTGTGCCGGCCTCCACCAAAAACACCCGCACGCGCGACCACACGGCACGTGCGACCTGCCCCCAGCTCGGCATGCGGTACGGCGGCAGCTCGAGCACCAACGGTGGCGTTGGCGATCGCAACAGCGTGCGCTTGAGCAATGCCGCGGTCGCAAGCGCAGCGCTCAGCGACAGCACGTACATGCCGACCATCACCACTGCACCGACGGGCACCAGGCCAAACAGCGGCGGCATCGTTGAAAACACCGTCGCAATCATCAGCGTGTACACGGGCAAGCGCGCTGAGCACGACACCAGCGGCGTGACGAGGATGGTGACGATGCGGTCCTTGTTGTTTTCGATGGTGCGCGTGGCCAAGATCGCCGGCACCGCGCAGGCAAAACCCGACAGCAGCGGCACAAACGCGCGGCCATGCAGGCCGGTTTTCGCCATCACGCGATCAAGCAAAAACGCCGCGCGCGCGAGGTAGCCGGAGTCCTCCAGCACCGCGAGAAAGAAAAACAGGATGGCGATCTGCGGCACAAACACCACGACGTTGCCGACGCCTGCGATGACGCCGTTGACCAACAGCGAACGCAGCAGCGGCATCTGCGTCGGTACCCCCGACGACACGAGCGCACCCAACCACGCAGTGCTGCTTTCCACCGCGCTCATCATCGGCTGCGCGCCCGAAAACAACGCGATGAACAGCGCCATGAACACCGCGACCAACAACAGCGGCCCAACCACGGTGTGTAGCGCGATGCTGTCGACCACGCGGGTCAAGCGCACGCTGGGCGGCTCAGCAACCGTGCACGACACGATGCCGTGGGCGATCGCGCTGACGCGTGCCGAGCGCTGCGCAATGATATTGGGCGCGACCGACCTGGCCGCGGCGTCGGGCGTGTCGGGCAGCGGCGCGAGGCGCTTGAGGGCGGTGGCGTCCAAGGGCAACTTATCGAGCGTCCCGGCAGCCGCGGCGGACACCAACAGCTGAGCGACCGCGCCGTGCGCGCCAGGCAACCGCCAGCGCTGCACGAGCTGGGCTGCGACCGCGGAGGTGTCCACGTCAACGGACCAGTCATCAAGTTGTGCTGCTTGAAGCGCTGCGCGCGCGCGGGTGTCGTCGGCGATCATCGTCGACAGCGCAGCTTTGAGGGCCACAGCACCACCCGACACCGCGGGCGCACGCACCACTGGCACGCCAAGACGCTCGCTGAGCAGCGCGCTGTCGATGGTGAGGCCGTCTGATTTCAACGTGTCCGTCATCGTCAGCGCCACCAGCAACGGCAAGTTCAGCTCGCGCAACTGCACGACAAGATACAAGTTGCGCTCAAGCGCTGTGGCGTCGACGACGGCGACGATGAGGTCGGCGGCGGCGGTGCCGGGCAGCTGCCCCATCACGCCAGCGACCGCGACCGCTTCATCGTCGGAGCGCGCGACCAGGCTGTAAGTGCCAGGCAGGTCGACGACGGTGGCGTCGGCCCCATTGAGCGAAATGGATCCCTCGCGATGCTCGACGGTGATGCCAGGGTAGTTGCCGACGCGCCCACGCAACCCCGTGAGTGCGTTAAACAGCGTGGTCTTGCCGCTGTTGGGGTTGCCGACCAACAAGATCGTGCGGCCCGCCATCTAGCCTGCCACGGCTGCAGGTGCGTGCAGCTTCGTTTGCAGCGGCGCCCCGTTTCGCACCACGCAAAACGCGCGCGCATCCGTGGAGCGCAAACACAGTCGCGTGCCCTTCACAAACACCTCAATGGGATCCCCAAGCGGCGCGCGCCGCGTCACTGTGACGGTTTCGCCCGGCGTCATGCCCATCTCCATCAAGCGCAGGGTGGTGCCGTGCAGCGATGACGGTACCCGCAACGTCGCGGTCTCACCGACGTGCAGATCGTCCAGCGTAGCGGCAGGGGGTGGCGAAGCGTCGTGCATGAATTCACCGACCTTGGGAGGTGAACAATTGAAATCACTGATGCGACCAGGGATAAATGAGAGTGATTATCAATTTCACGGTAGCCGGTGCTGACCACAAAGACAACTGCGATCGCGGTCGTACATCGCGGGACAAGACGCTATGGCTTCACGATGCATGATGCCGTCCGACCGCTGATGTTTGTGGCCTCGCTGTTGAGCGTCGTTGTGGGGTGCATCGACCCCCCAGGCGTCGGCAAGGCCTCCGATCCGTCGCGTGCGTCAGGCCAAGCGCCGTGGGGGTCCGCCACCTCCAACGACGAGCTCGAGATCAAGTTGCGGCTGCTCAACGACATCTTGGACGGCAAGCTCACCGGTGCAAAACTCGCCGAGCGCGTCGTCAACGACTACCCCAGCATGACGCCGCCAGAGCGGCAAAAGGCGCTGGAGGGAATGACGAGCTTGCTCGAAGACCTCAAGCGCACCGGCCAGGAGGGCAAAGCAGTGCCGCCCGGCCCCGACCGCGAAATGGCGAAAGCGCAACTGTACTTTTCTGAGCGCAGGTTCATCGAAGCCGCCACCATGTTGTCGGCGATCTTGGACCAAAACGCCATCTACCCCGGCGCACGCAACCTGCTCGCGCGCTGTTTCTTCTTTTTGCAAAATCGCGATCGCACCATCGCTGAACTTGAGTTCGTGCTGGCAAATCCCGAGCAGCAAAAAAATAAAGACGAGGTCCTCGATGCGCTGTTTTTGATGGGCGCCGCCGTCGCTGAGACCCCCGGGATGACCAAAGAGACGCTGCTCAAAGGCAAGCGCGCGTGGGAGACGTACCTGCAGCTGTCGCCCGAATCGCCGCAAAAAAAGCACATCGACGAAGGCATGAAGGACATTGAAGCAGGCCTGCGCGGTGAAGGTCCGCTCGCACAACCATTGGTGCCACAAGCGAGTGAAGGCGACAGCGCCACCCCCGGCAACGTGATGGGCGGCGCACGATCGTTTCCAAGCGCGCAAGCCGCTGACGGTTCGCAACAAAAAGCCGAGCGTCGCATGGACACGCTCAAGGCCGACGCCACGCCGCGCGACGTGGCGCTCGCCGGCGGTCTTGACGCTTTAGACGCCAAGGACCTCGCCACGGCCCAAACCAAGCTCAGCGAGGTCACTGCAGCAGGGACCTGGGACGGCCCGATGAAAGAGGCGATGGTGGGCCTCGGCCGCGTCGCTGTGCAAAGCGGCAAGATCGACGACGCGCTGCGGACGTTTGGCGAGGTGATCAAGCGCGATGCCGACTTCATGCCCGCGTGGCACTACAACGGCATGGCGCACATGCTTTCGGGATCACCTGCGGAGGCGGTGGCGAGCTGGCAAAAGATCGTCGACAAAGACCCCGCTTACGCTCAGCGTTTTTCGCTCGATCGCCGCATCGAAGTTGCCAAGCGCATGGCCAAATAAGCTCGACCGCTGCACGCGTCAATCGTGTTCGCCGGTGTACGTCATCACCAAGTACATGCGCGCGTCGGTGGCGCCGACATTTCTGTACGTGTGCGCGACGTCGGCAACGAACGCGATCGCGTCGCCAGCTTCTAAACGGTGCGCACGCTCGCGCAGCGCAACCTCGACGCAGCCGACCTGGACCACCAGATTTTCGCGCGTGCCGGCGGCGTGCGCCTCCGCCACCTCTTCGCAGCCGCGCGACAGCTCAAGTTCGTAAAATTCGACACGGCGCGGACCATCAAACGGAAACAGCGCGCGCGACGACAAGCCGGGCGTTTTTGATCGCAACACCTTGGTGTGCGCCACCTTCAAGACGCGCGTGTCGTTGCTGGCGGCGTGCGTCGCCATCAACGCCGCAAACGGCAAGCGAAACGCGCGCGCGATCTTCCACAACACGTTGATGGTGGGCGCTGAGTGACCCAGCTCGATCTGGCCGAGCATCGCCCGCGACACCCCCGACAATTTCGCCAACGCTTCCAGCGACAAGCCGCGCTGCGCACGCTCGCGGCGGACGTTTTTGCCGACCACCGGTGCGAGGTCGGGTGCGGACTCGGCATCGCGTCCACCTTCGCCCGCGAGCACCTCGACGGTGGCGGCCCGCGCGGTGGCCGACGGGATGCGCTGTTTGGGCATGGCGCGCGGTAGCAGATGCGTCGGCGCACAACCATCCGTCTTGGCGCGCGCTGCTCCAGCCGATCTGCTATGCGATGCGACAGGTCACCGGTGCGTTGTATCGAGACGGAGGATGCATGACTCGGCACATGATTCGGTTCGCAGCGGTGCTCGCTTGCGCAATGAGCGCGTCACTCGCCCACGCCGCAGACGCTGTCGCTGCCGCGGCCAAGACCGACGCAAAGTCGAGCGACGCAAAGTCGAGCGACGCAAAGTCGAGCGATGCAAAGTCGAGCGACGCAAAGTCGAGCGATGCAAAGTCGAACGACGCAAAGTCGAGCGACGCCAAAGCCGCCGACGTCAAACCGGCCGACGGGACCGCGCTCGCGTTTGAAAAATACACGCTCGACAACGGCCTAGAAGTGCTGTTTCACGTCGACAAACGGCTGCCCGTGGTGTCGGTGAGCGTCTGGTACCACGTCGGTGCGATGGCCGAAGAGCCCGGCAAAAGCGGTTTCGCGCACCTGTTTGAGCACCTGATGTTTCAAGGCTCCGCGCACGTGCCGGGCGACTCTCACTTCAAGTTGTTGGAGGCCGCGGGTGGGTCGTTTATGAACGGCAGCACCGACGTGGACCGCACCAACTACTACGAGGTCGTCCCCAACAACGAGCTGGAGCTCGGCTTGTGGCTTGAGAGCGATCGCATGGGGTGGCTGATGGCGGGCGTCGATCAAGCAACGCTGGATGAGCAGCGCAAGGTCGTGAAAAACGAACGGCTGCAAAGCGTGGAGAATGTGCCGTACGGCTTGGCCGAAGAGCAGCTGCAGCACGCGATGTATCCCAAGGAGCACCCGCTGTACGGCAACGTCATCGGCTCGATGGCCGATCTCGATCGCGCATCGTTGGCGGACGTCGCGGCGTTTTTTGACGCGCAGTACGCGCCATCGAACGCCACACTCGCAATGGCGGGCGACTTTGACCCCGCAAAAGCCAAAATCCTCGTCGACAAATACTTTAAGTCGCTGCCGAAATGGCCAAAACCCAAGGCGCGCCCGGTGCCGGCAGTCGTGGAAGTTGGCACGCGCATCGACGCGCAAGACGCCAACGCCCCGCTCGCGCGCGTGGTGTTTGAGTACCACGCACCAGCCTTGTTTGCGCCCGGCGACGCCGACCTCGACGTGCTGTCGTATGTGCTGGGCGGCGGCAACGGCTCGCGGCTGCACCAAGCGCTCATCGTCGACGCCCAGCTTGCGCAAGACGTCAGCGTCACCAACGTCGCCAACAAAACCGGCGGCACGTTTGCCATCAGCGTCATCGTCAAGCCCGGCGTTTTACCGGACACAGTTCAAAGCGCGCTGCAGTCGCAGTTGGACTTGCTCAAGGACCTGCCGCCATCGGCAGATGAAATCGCGCGCGCCACGAGCACGATTGAGGCGTCCAAAGTTTTCGACTTGCAGCTGGCTTTTGAGCGCGGCGAAACGCTACAAACCTACAACCACGTCGTCGGCGACCCGGGCTATCTCGCTGCGGATCTGGCGCGCTATCGCATGGTTACCGCGGACACGTTGGTGGCCGCCACCGCGCAAACGCTCGCGGTGCAAAAGCGCTTCGTGATGGTGGTGACGCCAAAACCTGCAGCGGCCGCGGCTGAGCCTGCCGCCGCCGCGGGCGCACCACCTGCTGCCAGCGCACCACCTGCTGCCAGCGCACCACCTGCAGCGACGTCGACACCGGCTCAAAAAAAGGGCACATAGTATGCGCCACGCCATCCACATCCACATCTTGCGCGCCATCGCGGCGAGCGTCGCTATCGTCGTGGTGGCGTGTCAAACCACGCGCGGTGCGGAGGCATCGGTGCGCCGTGAGGCCCCACACGAGCCGTGGCGCGAGCGACGTCCGCCGGCGGGGCCCGCGGTGGACTTCAAGCTGCCGACGTTTGCGCGCGCCGAGCTCAAAAACGGCATGGTGCTGTACTTCGTCGAGGACCATAGCTTGCCGATGCTCAGCGCCGCCGTGGTGTTGCGCGCGGGGTCCGCGCATGAAAGCGCGAAAGACGCGGGGCTGGCGAGCTTGACGTACGACATGCTCGCGCAAGGCGCCGGCGCAAAAAACCAACTCGAGCTCGCCAATGCTTTTGCCCAGCTCGGCTCCGAGCTGCACAGCGAGGCCGCCCGCGACTACGGCATGGTCAGCACGACGCTGTTGACCACCCACATCGACGCCGGCCTCGACCTGCTCGCCACCGTCGTTGAAAAGCCCACGTTCGCGGCGCTTGATTTCGAGCGCGTGCGGCAGCTGGCAACCGACGCGGTGTTACAAAAACAAGGCGACCCCGGTGAGCTCGCAGGCGCGTTGAGTAACGCGCTGGTGTTCGCGGCAGAGCACCCGTATGGCCACGATGCGCAAGGCACGGCGTCGTCGCTCAAGACGCTCACGGCCGCGCGCGTGAAGCAGTTTTGGTCACAGCACGCGGGCCCCAAAAACGCCGCGCTCGTGTTGGTTGGCGATGTCAGTTTTGACGACGCTAAAAAATTCGCGGACAAGCACTTTGGCAAGTGGAAGGGCTCAGCAGCAGCACCCAAGCCGCCGCCCGATCCCAAACCGCGCGCGGCACTATCGCTCGCGTTTGTCGATATGCCGGGCGCGCCGCAGTCCGTGGTGCGCATCGCGCGTGCAGTGATGGCCAAAGGCGACAGCGATGAAGCTGCGATGGTGGTGATGAACGCGGTCCTCGGCGGCACATTTTCCTCGCGCATCAACTTGAAGCTGCGCGAGGAAAACGGTTGGACCTACGGCGCGTTTTCGGGCTTCGACGCGCGCGCAGGCAAGGGACCGTTCGTCGTCACCACCGACGTGCAAGCGGATCACACCGCCGACACCGTCGTCGAGCTGTTGGCGCTGATGGATGCGATGAAGACCGCAGGCGCCACCGACGACGAGTTGTTGGCGGCCAAAGACGGCTACAGCAAGAGCCTGCCGAGCCTGCTGGGCCTTCCCGTCGTGCAGGTGGCCGCCGCCGCTGAGCTGTTCGCCTACGAGCTGCCGCTGATGTACCACGCACAGCTGCTCGACAAGGTGAAGGCGGTCACCGCTGACGACGTGAAGCGCGTCGCTGCGCGCACGCTAGTCAAAGAAGACTTCGTGTTTGTGGTGGTGGGCGACAAGGCGTCGTGCGCGCCCAAGCTCACGAGCGCCGGCCTCGGCGATGTCGTGACCTACGACAAAAACGGCGTGATCGCGAAGTAGCAGCGGAGGTGAACAAAGTGATTCTCTGCATCGGGAATGCAAGGTGCGCGCGCTAGGTTTTACCGACACTCGATCGAGTCTTGCGCGTGACCTTGCTGAATTTTTTCGGGTCATCGCGCTGCACGCAGCCGTCGATCGTCGGACCCGCAGATTTCCGCTGATCATCTCGCGCCGTCGATGGCTGCAGCGGCTTAGGAGAAAAAGACCTGCCATCTGCAAGTGCAAACAGCCCCTCGACCATGGGAGGTGACCAAAATAATTCTGTGATTCACCTGCCAAGATCGGTGAATTCGGTTGTTCATCTCGACGTGTCAGGTGAGCAAGACGGTGTGCGCTTGACCTCGACGCGCCGGTGCGTACACCAGCGAACAGATTCCGTCGGCGAGTTACTCTGTTTCACCGCCTTAGATCGGTGAGATGTCCATTTTGTAGGAGGTTGTCATGCAGCAGTCTTCGTTGGCCCCACGCAGTTGGGTTCACAATCGTGTCGCGGTGATGCTGTTGGCGACGTCGGTCCACGCGCCGGCTTTTGCGGCTGAGCACTGGACCGAGCGCACCGCGAGCCGGGCGCGCGTGCCGATGCCGTCGCTGGCACCGCTGGTCAAGGAGGCCGAGGCCTCCGTGCTGTCCATCTACGTGGAGTCCCGCAGCGGCGTGGATCCAAACGATCCCCGCTTAGACTTCTTTCGGCGCTTCGGCGTGGAGGTGCCCGACTTTAAGCAACAAGGGCAGGGCACGGGTTTTTTGATCCACCCCGACGGCTACGCCATCACCAACCACCACGTCATTGAGGGCGCCACCAAGATCAAAGTGCGCGTCGGCGGCGCGCCTGAGCTCATCACCGCTACCGTCGTCGGCGACGACCCGCGCACCGATGTGGCGCTCATCAAGCTGGAGGGAAACCGCAAGTGGCCCGCCATTCCGCTCGGTGACAGCACGGCGCTGCAGGTCGGCGACTTCGTCATTGCCATCGGCAACCCGTTTGGGCTGTCGCAGTCGGTGTCGACGGGGATCATCTCGGCGAAGTCGCGTCGGGACGTGGCACCGTCTGGGCGTCAGGGCCTTTACGACTTCATTCAGACCGACGCGAGCATTAACCCCGGCAACTCGGGCGGACCGCTTGTCAACATGGACGGCGAAGTGGTTGGCATCAACTCCGCCATCAACGCGGCAGCACAAGGCATCGGCTTCGCCATTCCCATTAACATGGTGAAGGCCGCCATCCCCGACTTGAAAAAGAACGGCCACGTCGAGCGCGGATGGATGGGCGTGGGCATTCGTCGCGTCGACCCAAACATCGCCAAGGGGCTCGGGCTTGACCGTCCACGCGGAGCGTTGGTGTCGCAGGTCAGCGCCAACGGCCCCGCGTTTAAAGCGGGGCTCAAACCTGGCGACGTCATCACCAAGTTTGACGGCACGCTGATTGAAGACTCGTCAGACCTGCCGCTGTTGGCCGCGGGCGCTGGCGTCGGCAAGACCGTGCCGATTGAACTTGTGCGCGATGGTGAGGCGCGCTCAGGAAAGCTCGTGCTCGCAGCGCTGCCCAAAGATGACAGCGACACACCCGCGGCTGCGGTGGCAGCGGAAGAGCAAAATCCCGGACGCATCGGCGTGCGCGTCGACACGCTCGACGACAACATGCGGCGGCGCATCGACGTGGGCTCGGACAAACGCGGCGTGGTCATCGTGGGTGTCGAGCCGGGCGGCGCCGCTGCCGATGCCGGCTTAGAGCCAGGCGACCTCGTCACCGACGTCAACGGCAAAGCGGTTGTCGACGCCAACGGTTTCGTCAAAGCAGTCGGCGCGGTGAAGTCTGGCGGGCTGTTGAAGTTGATCGTGATCAAAAAAGGCGCCACGACGTTCATTGCGCTCGCAAAGCCTTAGCAAGCGATCCAGCAGCAGCACCGCGCCATGCGCGACGCGGCAAGAAAAACCGGCTCCACGAGGAGCCGGTGTTCGTTTGTGCGCAGCGGCATCGCTATTTTTCGTTGGCGATATCGCTTGCGATCTCCTGTTCGAGGGCGGCCGCAACCGCATCCGCGTTGTCCGCCTTAATTTCGGCGACCGGGATATTTTGCGCCGGGTCAGCCGCGACGTGATTGAACTTCACCTGCACGTCGGCTGGGGGAGGATCAGAACAAGCCAACATCGAGGCAAGCGCCACGACGGCGCACAGGGATTGAACAAGCTGCATGAGGACTCCGCGTGTGAATGTGGTGAAACGCCCTGCGCTCGACCGCAACGGCGTGCGCTGCGGGCTGACGTGCCGGCCTGCTATTCCTTCTTTTCCGCTTTTCCTTCTTTTCCTTCTTTTCCTTCTTTTCCTTCTTTTCCTTCTTTGCCGTGCTCGCCCTTGCCATGCTTGGCGTGCTTGCCATCTTTGCTGTGTTCGTCGTCGCCATCTTTGTCGTCGTCGTCGTCGTGATCTTTGCCGTCTTTGGCGTGCTCGCCGTCTTTGCCGTGCTCGCCGTCTTTGGCGTGCTCGCCGTCTTTGGCGTGCTCGCCGTCTTTGCCGTGCTCGCCGCCTTGGAGAGCGCCGCCGTCAAGGCGCGCGAGGCTGCGATCGTGCCGTCGCGTTTCTTTGTCGCGTAACGCCGCGGCACGCGAGAGCAGCTCGGGTTTGCTGGCGTCCTTGGCGACTTGCTCCAAGCGGGCGATCTTTTCTAAGCGGCGCGCGTGCTTCTGGTTTTCCGCGTCGCGTTTGACGGCGGCGTCGCCTGCGGTGGGCGGTGTTGCCGCGGGTGGTGCCGCGGGTGGTGCTGCGGGTGGTGGTGGCGGTGCAGCCTCAGCGTGCGCAAAAGGTGTAACCGACAAAAACGGCAAAGCGAACGCGAAAGCAAAATGGCGCATTTGAAACCTCGGGACGCAACAACGAAGCCTGAAACGTTAGCGCGGCCCGATGAAAAAGGGCAGCGCGAACGAAGCGCAGATTTCTGAGCGCTTGCGCTCGAGCTGAGCTGAGCTGAGCCGCCAACTGAAACCGCGTCGCTTCATCACCAA
>JAYTVG010000894.1:0-3500 GCA_043744135.1 Deltaproteobacteria bacterium
CGACGAAGAAGACCACGACGAAGAAGACCGCGACGAAGAAGACCGCGACGAAGAAGACCGCGACGAAGAAGACCGCGACGAAGAAGACCGCGACGAAAAAAGCGGCGCCAAAGAAAGCCGCGCGCAACACGCCGTCGTCAAAAATCGCTGCGAAAAACCCGCCCAGGAAAAAGAAACGGTGATTCGCGCGATCGGTGCTTCCCATCGCGCCGCCGATCACCTAAGGCACCCTGGTATTAGCCCCGCCGGCTGGCGGTGCGGAGGATCGCATGGCAGTCCCGTACGGACGAAAAGCTCGCAGTAAATCTCGCATGCGTCGCGCAGCGAACATGAAGTACACGCCCAAGATGTACGTCGGTTGCGCGAACTGTGGCGCCCCAAAGATGCCGCACTATGCGTGTGGCAGCTGCGGTGCGTATAAGGGACGTCAAGCCCGCCCCGTCACCGACGCATGAGTTGTCGACGTCGGTGACGTCGACGCCACCGTTTTCAGGGCCGGTGAACATCATCGTTCACCTCCATCGTCAGGTTGTGCGCGGAGGCTGCCGTGAATGACGCGCTTCCCAGCACATCGATGGCCCCGATCGGTCGCGGCGAAACTGCCGTCACCCTCCCCTCACAGTTCACCATCACGCGCAGCCCTGGCGTGTACGCATTGAGCTGGCGCTGGCGGGAACAGGTCCAGCGTCGCCATTTTTTGGGGTTGACGGGTCTGCTGCCGTTGATGGGTCAGTTGATGGCCCAGTTGCCCCACCTCGTTCGCATACCGGCCATCGGTATCCCCGTGTTGTCGCTGCTGGCGCTGCTGGTTGCCGCATTTGTGTATGGCGCGCTCAGTTGGGCGAACAATACCGTGACGTTGCGCGTCGCCCACGGCTTGTTGACCCAGACCTCGCGGCCGCTGCCCTCGCCCTGGCAGAAAAAAATCGAGGTGGCGCCCGACACAGTCTTCGTCGTCATCGCCGATGGCGCGATCAAAAAGGTCCCGACCTTTGCCGTCGCAGTCAGCACCGCCAAGGCACCACGAGCGCTGGTGCACCGGCTGAGTCGCGAGCAAGCTGAGCTCATCGTGTCGCAGCTGAATGCCGCGGTGCGTGGGCCCTCGTGATCGACACGACTGGGCGCCTCGCGCGCAGCCGCCTCGCGTGGGGCGCTGGCTTGAGCGCCGCGGTCTTGTGCGTGGCTATCGTTGGGCCCGGGCTGGTGGGGCGCGATGGTTTGGCACTGGACCCCGCGCACGAATTGATGGCGCCGGCGCTGGTTGGCCGCTTGGGTACCGCGGACAACGGCGTCGACCTGCTCACGGCGCTCGTGTGGGGCGCTCGGCTATCGCTGAGCGTCGCGCTGTTGGCTACCGCGCTGAGCACCCTCGTTGGGACGTCGGTGGGTGTTTTGAGCGGTCTGTTGCGCGGCAAGGCCGATGCGCTCGCGCTGCGGGTGATGGATGTGGTGCTGGCGTTGCCGAGCCTGGTGCTCGCGATCTACCTCGCTGCGTTGCTGTCGCCGTCGGTGCTTTCGGTGGTGATCGCGCTGTCAGCGACGGGCTGGGTCAGCTGTGCGCGCATCGTACGGACGCGCACCAAAGAAGCGCTGGCGCGCGACCACGTCACCGCCGCGCGCGCGCTCGGTGCCGCCCCGCTCGCCGTCGTTGTGCACCATGTGCTCCCCCACGTGCTGCCGATCGTTTGGGTGCAGGCGTCGGCGATGCTGGGCGCAAACGTGCTTGCGGAAGCGTCGTTGGGATTTTTAGGGCTCGGCCCGCCCGCGGGGACGCCGTCGTGGGGCGCGCTCGTTGACGAGGGGTGCGCGTACTTGTTTGTCGCGCCGCACATCGCGTTGTGCGCGGGGGGTGCGGTGTTTGTCGCCGCATTTGGTTTCATGTTGCTCGGCGACGGCCTGCAGCACCATCTCGAACCTGCTCGCGCGCGAAAGTGAAACTGTTCACCGCCCAAGGTCGGTGAATTCAATTGTTCACCTCCCAAGGTCGATGAATTGGCAGCGGCCCTCGACGGCACCGGCGTCTTTTGCGATAATCCGCGCATGATGCTTCCGGTCGGTCAGCTGTTCGTGATTGGCTTTCATGGTCACACGCTCGACGCGTCCACCCGCGCGCTGTTGCAAGAACACAACGTCGGTGGCGTCATCTTGTTCAAGCGCAACATCGACACACTCGAGCAAGTCGTCGACCTTAACACCCAGCTGTACGACGCTACCGCGGGCGGTGACGCGCTCGTCGTCAGCGTCGATCAAGAGGGCGGGCGCGTCGCACGCCTGCGCGGCATCATGACCGACGTGTCGGCGATGCGCGCCGTCGGCCAGCTGGCGGAATCGGACCCCGACATCGCACGCAAGGTCGGCGCGATGATGGGGCGCGAGTTGGTCGCGCTCGGGTTTCATTGGGATTTTGCCCCCGTTGTCGACGTCGACACCAACGCGCAAAACCCGGTCATCGGCGAGCGCAGCTTCTCGCGCGACCCGCATGCGGTGGCGCGGCTGGGCGAACAGTTCATCGCGGGCCTGCAGGGCTCAGGCGTGGCAGCGAGCGCCAAACACTTCCCGGGGCACGGCGACACCGACACCGACTCGCACCACGCGCTGCCGTCGCTGTCGCACAGTTTGCAGCGACTGCGCGAGGTCGAGCTGGTGCCGTTTGCGCGCGCCATCAAAGCGGACGTGGCGTCGGTGATGACTGCTCACGTGATGTTTCCCGCGCTCGACCCTGCGTTGCCAGCGACGTTATCTGCAGCGATCATCAACACGCTGCTTCGCGAAGAGTTGCGCTACGACGGCGTCGTGGTGTCTGACGACCTCGAAATGGCGGCGGTCGCCGACAACTACGGCATCGAGGAGTTGGTGCGGTTGGGGTTGCTCGCGGGCGTCGACGCCTTCCTCATTTGCCACGACGCTGACAAGCAACAAGCCGCGATCGAAGCGACGCACCGCCTCGTCGAATCCGGCAAAGTCCCGCGCGCGCGGGTCGAGCAAGCGATCGTGCGCGTCGCGACAATGAAGCAGCGCTACGTGGGAAAGCCGGCACCACCGTCGTTGTCGCAAGCGCGCCGCATCGTGCGCAGCGACCCACATCGCGCGCTCGCCGAGACCTTAAGCGCGCTGACGGTCGCTGACACGCGCGCGGCGTCCCCGGTGGATGTTGGCTGAGCACATCGGCTAGGGTGCGCCATGGACGACAAGCTCAAAGAAGCGCTCGCGATCGGGCGCGAATTGTACCGACAAAACGAACTGGTGCGCGCCGAGCCGCACCTCGCGCTGGTCGCTGCGGCCAAGCTGCCGTATGCCGACGTGTACAACATGCTCGGCGTCATCGCGCACCACCTCGGTCAATTCTCCCGGGCGCAGTCCTCTTTTGAGGAGGCGCTGCGCATCAACCCCGCGTACACCGAAGCGGGCTTAAACTTGGCCGTCACCTACAACGACATGGGCCGCTACGCTGAGGCGAAGAACCTGTATTTGGGTGCGCTGACGTCGTCGACGCGGCCGGG
>JAYTVG010000895.1:0-1092 GCA_043744135.1 Deltaproteobacteria bacterium
CCCAGCGCTGCCTCACCGACACGTCGGTGCCGTGCGACAGCGCCACCGTGTGCCCCGAGCACCAATGCATCCCCGTCGCGTTCGCGTGCGTAGAAAACAACACGCCATGCGCGAGCAGCAACGCGCAGTGCACGTGCGCACCGGCCGCGTTCGGCTGTGAGGACAGCGTTCAAACCAGCTGCACGCCTGGTGCGAGCGGTCAATGCTCCGCGGGCGCGTGCGGCATCTACTTGGGTGGCGGTTCCGCAAGCCCGGCGTTTGACAACGGCTTTAATTTGATGTTCGTCAGCCCCGACGATTCGCCGCTGTTGGGAGTCCATGGGCAAGCAGCACCGCCCGTCGCTGGGCGCATCGACCTCGAAACCGGCCAGCTCACCTTCGATGTGTTTGGCATCTGGGTGGTGTCAAACTCGCGCTTTTTGCCTGGTGTGAAAGGCTTCCCGCCCCTGTGCATTGGCGACGTGACGCGTAACGATGGCATCAAAGACGGCATTTGCACCGCCAATCCGAGCGTTGCGCCCCCGGCGACCTCGCAAAACGAAATCAGCCTCGGTGCTGCGTGTGATGCGCACAGCAGCAGCGGCATCCCGTCGCGCCCGGGTGTGTACAGCCTCGACTGCGAAGTGCCGTTCGGGTACGGCTTTGACCTCTCGACGTTTGCCGCGGGCACGGCCACGTCGCCGGTGTGGACGCTCGATGCGGCGCAGCAGCCGCTCGACGCCAGCGGCAACCCGATTTGGTGCGGCTTGTGTTCCGACGGCAAGCCCTGCCACGCGCATGAAGAGTGCGACACCGGCTTGTGCGCGGCGACCGGCAACGACGCAGCGTTTGTGCCCGGCCACAACAACTTGTGCACCCACACGCTGCTGCCGCCGTCGGTGTTTACGGCGTTCCCAGGCACCCCCGACTCCCAGTGCGCGTGGGACGAGACGCTGGGCACCGGCACGTGTACGGCGCTGTTGGCATTTGACGGTCAAAACCCACCGGTGACGCGCGCCAACACGCCGTGTTTGCCCAGCGGACCAGACGCACGCATGACGTTGCAAGGCGGCAGCACGCGCTTGAGCGACACCACGTACAGCGTGGACCTTG
>JAYTVG010000896.1:0-3495 GCA_043744135.1 Deltaproteobacteria bacterium
GCCGTCGCCGCCATCTGTAAGGGTGCGCGCTCACCCGCGAGCTCGAGCCGCCGCCGCTCGACCGCTTGGTACGGGCCCATGGCGTTTTGCACGCCGGGCGGCGCCAACACGTCGTCGTACGCGGCGCGCTCAGACACCGGCAACGACTGGGTCGGTTGGTACTGCGGCTTACCGAGCGCGCTCACATCAGCCAACGACCCCGCGCGCTCGACGGCCGCGACCAAGCGATGCTGGTACTGTGCGACCTCGCTGTTGTAGCTGCTGATGGCCGCCACGTTGTCGGCGCGAATGGACGCCTTTTGGGCAGGCGATGCGTCGCGCGGCAGCACCTTGAGCTGCGGCGGCGTGGGTTGTGAAAGCGCGCTGGCGGCGGGCGAGCTGCACGACTCGTACGTGTCGATGGACTGGCTCTCGGGCTCCCCGCGGCTCATGCCGTCAACAAAATCGTCGGGTGCGGTGTGTTGCACGGGCAACGCGGTGGCGGCCGTGGATGCGCCGGCGGCTGTGGATGGACGCGATGTGCTGTCGGTGCGAACGGTCATGGCAAGCTCCGCTGTGGTGGATGCACCGTCAACGCACGCGTCGTGCCAGCCGCGCGCACGGCGAGGTGGTCGATGCACGCGCGAGTGTTCCGCCCGCGAAACGCCGCGGTCCACCGGCGAAACGCAAGCGTCGCGCCGTGCATGCATTGGCATACACGCACCCGCGGCTGTCTCGCGCGTGCCAAAATTTGCAAAGCGGCGCCGTTGTGGCGAATTTAGCGCGTGCCCGTGTTGCGTTTCCTTTGTGTGTTGTTGGCGGCGTCGGCACCGATCGCGCGCGCCCAAAACGCGTCCGAGGGCGCAAGCGTGCGGGTTTCGGTGGGCACCGACCGCATCGTCACGTCGCGGCGCGTGATGTTCAAAAGCGGCCACTCGGAGTTCACCCGCGAGGGCACGGCCGTCATTGCGGCGGTGGCGCGGGCTTTTTTGAGGACCCGCGGCGACACCATGTTGGTGGTGGAGGGCCACACCGACGGCAACGGCAACGCCGACGTGAACCTGCATTTATCCCGGGTGCGCGCCGAGGTGGTGGCGCGTGCGCTGGAACGCTACGGCGTCGATCCTGCGCGCATCGCGGCCGTCGGTCTCGGTGCTGCCCAGCCCTTGGTCGACAAGGACGCTGTCGATAGCTACCGCAACCGGCGCATCGATTTTCGCCTGATGCCCTTTGACGCTGCGTTGGTCGCGGCACGCGCGACGCACCCGGTCGCTGTTGCCCCAAAGATCCTGTCCGCCGCCGTGGCGCCCGCCGCGCAACCACCGACGGTGCTGGCGCGCGTGGAGCCGCCGCCAACGTCGGCGGTTACCCCGGTCACGCGACCGAGAATCGCGTTCGTCGACGACGGGGATGAGCCAGCACCCGTGCCGCGGCCCTCGTTAGAGGTGTCGGCAGGCGCGCCGCACGCAGCTCCGCGCATCGCATTGCTGCTCGACGCGCCTCGCATCGCGATGTTGCCAGACGTGCCCCGCCCCGCCCCGCACATCGACCTGCTCGACGACGGCGCTCGGCCGGGCCCACGCCTGGGCACGCTGCTTGACGAGGCACCGCAAATCGGCTTGCTGGACAGCGATGACGGTGCGCTGCACCTCGCGCCGCTCGACTAGCGCCCTTCCCTCGCGCGTGCACCGAAGCGACGCAGTGGCCGCCCGCAGCAACGCAGCGATCTTTGTGGACGGGGCTGCAGCGGTGCACGCCAGTTCCCTGTTGTCGCGGCGCGGTTTTTTCGCCATCCCCCGCCACATGAAACGTGTCATCTCGACGGAAAATGCTCCCGCTGCCATCGGTCCTTACTCTCAAGCCATCGCGGTGCGCGCGACGGAGTTGGTGTTTTGCTCGGGACAAATCCCCATCGACCCGCAAACCAAAGCCGTGCTCGACGGGCCCATCGAAGTGCAAACCGAGCGCGTGCTCGACAACATCAAAGCGCTGCTCGCTGCTGCTGACTGCACCTTCTCAGACGTCGTCAAGACCACGATTTTTTTGGCGGACATGAATGATTTCGCCAAGGTCAACGAGCTTTACGCGGTGCGCTTCCCTAAAGACCCACCAGCGCGCTCCACCGTGCAGGCCGCGCGCTTGCCGCGTGATGTGAAGGTCGAAATCGAAGTCATCGCCGCCAAACACTAACGCGTGTCGCGCGGCTTGCACCCGTCGACAACGACGCTGGGCCGCGATTTTCACTGACGCTTGGAGATGACACCGATGCCCGCCGACACCAAACCGCAACCGCCGGCACCGCTGACGTTTCAACAGGTGATCTTGCGCCTGCAAGAATTTTGGGCCGCGCGCGGCTGTATCATTGTGCAGCCCAGCGGTGTCGAGGTGGGCGCGGGTACCCTCAACAAACATACGTTTTTGCGCGTGCTTGGGCCCGAGCCTTGGAGCGTCGCGTATGTGGAACCTTCGCGCCGGCCAACCGACGGACGCTACGGCGAAAACCCCAATCGCTTGCAGCACTACTACCAGTTTCAGGTGGTGCTCAAGCCCAGCCCCGTCGATGTGCAAGAGCACTATTTGGATTCGTTGCGCGCGCTCGGCATCGACCCCATCGCGTTTGATGTGCGTTTCGTCGAGGACGATTGGGAACATCCTGCCCTGGGCGCTGCTGGCTTAGGTTGGGAAGTGTGGGCGCAGGGCATGGAGGTCACGCAGTTCACGTACTTTCAGCAGTGCGGCGGCCTCGAGCTGCCGCGTGTGTCGTGCGAGCTGACGTACGGCCTTGAGCGCCTCGCCATGTACTTGCAAAGTGTCGACAACGTCTACGACCTGACCTGGACGGTGCTGCCGTCGGGCCAGCGCGTCAGCTACGGCGACGTGCATACACAAGACGAAGTGCAGTGGAGCCACTTCAACTTCAAACACGCAAACGTGCCCGCGCTGGTGGCGCAGTTCGACGCATTCGAGGCTGAAGCAAAGGCGTTGCTCGCGTGCGCGGAGCCGTGCGCGTTGGTGCTGCCCGCTTACGAGCACGTGCTGCGCTGCTCGCACACCTTCAACGTGCTGCAGGCGCGCGGCGTGATTTCGCAAACCGAGCGCGCCGCGTACATCGCGCGCATTCGCGAGCTCGCGCGCGGCTGCGCCGAAAGTTACCTCGCCAGTCGCAAAGCGCTCGACTTTCCGATGCTGACCGGTGCGGACCGCGCGCTGTTTGCGGGGGCGACCGATGCGTGAGCTGTTGTTCGAAATCGGCTGCGAAGAGCTGCCAGGGGGCGTGATTGATCCCGCGCTCGCCTTCATCAAAGACTACGTCACAAAAGCGCTCGCTGACGCGCGACTCACGCACGGCGCCGTCGAAGTGGAGGGCACGCCGCGTCGGTTAGTGTTGATGGTCAGCGACATCCAGGCGCGCCAAAGCGACCTCCTCAAAGACGTCGTCGGCCCACCCTTGAGCATCGCCAAAAATCCCGACGGCAGCTGGAGCCAAGCGGCGCTGGGGTTTTTGAAAAAGAACAA
>JAYTVG010000897.1:0-3489 GCA_043744135.1 Deltaproteobacteria bacterium
CGGTGCTGCCGCTGTTGGCGGGCAGCTGCTTGCCCTTGATGCTCACCGTGAACGCCACCTTGTCGACCGTGACTTGAAACGGGTTTTTGTTGTCGAGCAGCAAGGTGAAAAAGCCGCTCCCCGCTGTGCCGCCGTCGACGCTGGCGACTTGCGCCTCTTTTAAGACAACGTCGGGCAGGTGGGGTGGGGCGACCTCTCGAATGCCGCCGAAGCGAATGGTCTTGAGGCCCGCTTGCACGTTGCCCTCCAAGTGAATCGCCATCTTTTTCCACGCTAACATCGGCTCCAACGTCGCGGTGTCAGCCGGCAACGGCAGCTCAATCACGAGCGGCAGCTCGCTGGTGTTGTACGCGACCGCAGTGCCGCTGCCTTTTCCTGGGTGGCGTTTGCCGTCGATGGGGCGGTCCGCGGAGCCAGCTGTGCTGACTTCCTCCACCACCGGTGTGTCGGCGTCTTCGGGTGCGTCGGGTGCCGTGTCTTGCGCTTCGCCGATGAGCGCGGCGCTGCCGGTCGCTGTCACGTTGACGTCGCTGGATGTGCCGTTGTCGACCGCCAAGATCACGTGCAGCGTCATGCTGTCAAAATCGGCGCGCACCACGTCGATGCGGCGCAGCGTGACGTTGACGTCGCCACTGGCGCCCGCCGCCGACGTCGTCGCGCAGCCTCCCACTGAAACGAGCGAGACCAAGGCCAACGCTGCGAGGCGACAAACAAGTGAGCGAGTACGCATCTGGCGTGCTTACGAACAACACGGCGACACGACAAGGGAGGGCGGCGCGCGAAAACGCGATTGCACACTCCCCAGCGCAGACGATTTCACCTAAGTTGACGCCACGATGACCGACGACACGCACGACAGCGGCGACCCCGCCACCGAACGCACCGTGATTCAAAAAGATGGCGCGCGCGGCGTCACGCGTCTGGGTCGCTACGCTTTGCGCCAGCGCTTGGGCGTCGGCGGCATGGCCGAAGTCTACCTCGCAGAGCAAGACGGCCCGCAACAGTTCAAAAAGCGCGTCGTCGTCAAGCGCATTTTGCCGTCGTTGGCGGCCGATCCTGCGTTTGTGCAGTTGTTCGTGCGCGAGGCGCAAGTGGCGGCCAAGTTGTCGCACACCAATATCGTGCAGATTTACGAGCTCGGCGAACAAGTGGACGGCGCCAGCACCGAGTACTTCATCGCCATGGAGTTCATCGACGGCATCACGCTGCAGCGCATGGCGTCGGCGTGTTGGGCGGCGGGCAAGGCCGTGCCCGTCGACGTGGTCATGCGCTGCATCGCCGATGCTGCGCGCGGCTTGCAAGCTGCGCACACGCTCACCGACGACAACGGCAAGCGCATCGATCTCGTGCACAGAGACATCAGCCCCGACAACTTGATGGTCACGCGCGACGGCGTCACCAAGATCTTAGATTTTGGCATCGCCAAAGGTGACCTCGGCGGCCCTAAGACCAAGACCGGCAACGTGCGCGGCAAGATTCCGTATATGTCGCCCGAGCAGGTCACCGGCCTCACACTCGACGGCCGCACGGATTTGTATGCGCTCGGCGTCTCGATGTACTGGCTGCTATGCGGTGAGCGCCCGTTTGATCGCAATACCGACTACCACACGATGCAAGCGGTGATGGTCGACAAGCCAAAATCACCGCGCAGCATCAACCCCAACATCCCAGCAGCGCTCGACGCCATCATCATCAAGCTGCTGCACAAAGATCGCGACCAACGCTTCGCACACGCAGAGGAGCTCGCCGACGCACTTGATGCACTCGCACCGCCAGGTGGCGCGCGCAAAGCAACCGTGCAGTTGGTGGCGTCGGTGAGCGGCCCTGGCAGCATCGGCAATCCGCTGTCTGAAGTCGACGGGGCACGCGCACCGATGCCGTTGTCGCACGACGGACCGATGCTGCGCGCGCAGCCCGACGCGGTGGTTGCCGCCACCATCCCCGACGCGCGCAGCGATCCCGCAACCTCGGTGCTCGACGCGTCGACGTTGCCGCCACCTGCGCATGTTGTCGCACCACCGGCGGCGCCACCGCAGGCATCGACGCCGCCGCCCGCGTCAACGTCGCGTGCCGAGGCCGGCGCATCACTGCCGCCCATGACGCAGCAGTTTGTCGCTGACGCGCCCGCGCGCGCTGCCGTGCACGTCGACGCGACGCTCGCGACCCCTGTGCCCACACTGCCCCCGCCCGCACCGCCAGCGCTGCCCGCGCCCGCGCTGCCCCCGCCCGCGCCAGCGCCGATGTTTGACTCGGGCAACCACCCCATCATCGACATGCTGGCGCCGAAGTCCGAAGGGCTGCCGTCGTGGGTGGCGCTCGCGGGCGTGCTTGGCACTATGGCGCTGGTTGCGGTCTGCGTCATGAGCGCCATCGTGTACGTCAGTCGCCACCGCAGCGACGACGTCGTGGTGCATGCGGACGCGGGCACGCGCGCTGTCGTCGTGGACGCGGGTGTTGTCGTCGTCGCACCGCCGGCCGTCGTGGACGCGGGCGTGCGCGTGGTCGATGCAGGCGTGCGCGTGGTTGATGCAGGTGCGGTCGCGCTCGTCGTCGACGCTGGCGTCGCAGCGGTACGCGATGCGGGCACTATCGCGGAGCCAAAGCCGCTGGTGCCGACGGGCCTCGCGGTGCGCAGCAACGCTCCCGCGCGCATCCGCTGGGAACTGCTCAGCGGCAAGGAAGTGGGGCGCGGCAGCGAGACGTTTTACGTCCCCAAAGGCACCACGCGCCTGGTCGCTGCCGACCGCGGACGCCAGCGGCGCGATGAGCTCGCCATCACCACAAGTGCCAACAAGGGCAGCACCGACTACGCCGCGCTGTTGTCGGCCACGCTCGCTATCAAAGCGCCGCCCGGCGTGCGCGTGTTGCTCGGCGACGAGGAGTACCAAGACGGCGCCATCGTGCGCGCAGCACCCGGCAGCTACACGCTGCGCGCGTTTGTCGGCACCGAGCGCACGATCGTGCGGGCGACCGCGGTGGCAGCGAAAAGTGTCACGGTCGATGTCACCGCGGCGCTCGCGAAAGCAAAACCGAAGCAGAAGTAGCGGTGGCGTGCGTGCACGGATAAAGTCCCGGCATGCGCCACCTCCCTGCTGTCGTCATTTTTTGTGTAGTTGTGTCTGTCACCGGCTGCCCGCCGCCCTGGGCGGTGGCGACGTGCGATACGCGCGCGGACTGCGCGGCGGGCGAAGATTGCGTGCCGACGGATGATGGCAGTTTTTGCCGCGCCTCTTCTGAAGGCGAAGGTGAAGGTGAGGGCGAAGGTGAGGGCGAGGGCGAAGGCGAAGGCGAAGGTGAAGGCGAAGGCGAAGGTGAGGGCGAAGGCGAAGGCGAGGTGGCAGCGACGGCCATCCGCCTCATCGACGACGACGGCAACGCCCTCAGCAACCCGGTGTTGCGCGCGGGCGACAGCGTCACGGTGCACTACGTGCTCGACCCCGTCGGGTCGGTGGCGAACGGTTGCACGCTGAGCATCGACGGCATCGACAC
>JAYTVG010000898.1:0-1087 GCA_043744135.1 Deltaproteobacteria bacterium
CCGCGCGGCTGCACTTTTGAGTACGTGCACACGCGCACGCAGCAACTGGTGCGTGTCTTTGTGGTGCCGGTGCCGCAGCCGGCGGCGCTGGTGAACTTCGTCGACAAGCTCGCCGCCGACGTGCTTAAGCGCGGTGGCGTGGCCGAGCGCTACACACAAAACGGTTTGACGCTGCTGCGTTATTTGGAGTCGTCAACGGCGCCGTTGCTCGACGGTGGCGTGATGGAGCTGGCGTCGATCAACTACGCGCTCATCGGCCGCGACCAACGCGCCGTGCACCTGATCGCGTCGATCGTGCCGTTGTCGGACCAACACGACGCGGACCTGCGTTTACGTGAGCTGCTCACCACCGCCGCTTGGGTGGCGCGGCCGTGACGGCGCAAGAGTTTTTGCCCTCCACGCCCGCAGCGGCCGTGCGCGTGTCACCGACGTTTGGTGGTGCGCGCACGCCGATGCTCATCGACGATCCCGCCGATCTCGACGACACAACCGCGTGCGCGCTGATCGAGTCCGTCGTCATGCATCACACCAAAGTGCATTGGATCGTGATGCCGGCGAGCGCCACACTGGTGATTTTGGTGTTAGGCGGCGCCAGCGCGTCAGTGCTCGCGGTGGGCGCGGTTGCACTGACGTACGGCAGCGTCTTTTTGCGCTTACACGCTAGGCGCGCCATCGTGCGCGACGCCGTTGACCTCGGGGTGTCGCCGCGGCTCGCGCGCTTGTTGCGCAAGCGTCTGCGCGGCGTCTCGTTGCCACGCCACCCCACCGATCGGCAGCGCGTGTTGCAAGCCGCCATCGTGTGCGCGCGCGCGACGGAGTTGCAACGCTAGCGCATGTACGTATGGTCACGTCTCGACGTCGATGTCGTTGCGAAAGGTTGCCGATGCGAACGCTGCAAATCCTGTGGACCTTAGGCACCATGTGTGGCGCGAGCGCGTGCGCACCAACGCCGCCACCGCTGGCGAGCGCGACGTTGACGGCCCTGCGCACCGACATTTTTGAAGCGCGCTGCAGTGCCACGGTATGCCACGGCGGGCCGAACCCGGCAGCAGGCCTCAACCTCGTCAACGCGGCGACGCTGTACGCC
>JAYTVG010000899.1:0-12095 GCA_043744135.1 Deltaproteobacteria bacterium
GCGGAGCTGCGGTACAATTTCACGAGGTCATTGAGCTGTGCGTGCGAAGCGTAGCGGGCGCGAATCAACGCTTCGCCGTCGCTTAAGTGCTCGCCATCAAACAACGCGAGCAAGCGATCGGGGGTGTCGCTGTCGGCGATGAGCGCGAACAACACCCAATGCCAGCGCACCACATTGGCGTCGTAGTCAAACAGCCACGCCCACTGCGCATGCGCGAGTGCAATGAACGTGTAGTTTTGATCGCTCCCCACACCTGTGTAGCCGCCGCCCATGTTGGTGACGTACTCGGCGAGCACACCGATCTTCGGTTCGTTTGACTTCAGGTAGCTGCGTGGATCTCGACAGTCCGCGAAGCTGCGTCCAGGCTTGTCACACGGCGGCACCTCCAGCGTGTCGGCGACGACGCTGTGAAAGGCCGCGAGCTCAGCCGCTGACGGTGCCGTCAGCGCCGGCGGCGTGGGGCGCGCCACGGACTTCACGATCGACGGGAAGCGTGTCAGCGCGCGTGTCGAGCTCGCGCAGCGAAACGACGCCGAGGCAGCGTCGTCAAACGACGGTTCACCTTTGCGCATGCGTGGTGCAGCGGGATCTTTGGTGACGCGCTGCCCAAGCGTGCCACACAGCACTGCGCCATCGCAGGCGTCAAGCACGTCGGCTTGTCCGCACATCGCCGGCGGAAACCACTGCACTTGCGACGCACTCGCGATGGGTGCGCTCGGGGCGGGACACAGTTGCGCTGTTGTAAACCACGTGTTGGTCCATTCGTGCGCGCCCGCCGACACCCCACCAGCAACCTGCGCGGCCTCCCACTCCGCGTCGCTCGCCAAACGCTTGCCGACGTATGCGCAGTAGCGTTCGGCCCGCGGCCAATCGACACGCACAGCGTCAGCCCCAACGCCGCGCGCGCCTGCCGTACACGCGCCGGCCTTCACGCACGCAGCGAACTGCGTCGATGTGACGGCTTGGGTGTCGATAAAATACGGCGGCAGCTGCACGCTGCGCGCGGTCGCTGCGTCGCCGGCGGCGAACGTTTGTGCGGCGACGGCGCGCATGCCGTCGGGCGCGTCTTGCGCAGTCTGTGCCAACGACGACAACGCCAACAGATTGACGGCGATCGCACACGAACCCATCCACGGCGCGACGTTCACACAAACTCCGGCGGTTGAAAGCCGCACAACGCGGCGTCTAAAGCGAGCGCGACCGCAATGGTGCGCGCATCGGCGCCAGGTGGCCCTATGACTTGCGTGCCGGTGGGCAGGCCTGCGCCGTCTTTGCCGATAGGCACCGACGTGCAGGGCATCTCCAACATATTCCACAGCCCCGACAACACGAAGCCGCGCGGCGTGCGCAGCGTGTGGCCGTGGCGCGGTGCGGTGCTTGGAAACGGCGGCAACAGCAGCACACCATCGTGCTTGAGCAGCGCCTGCAGTCGATCTTTAAACGCCAGCATCTTGGCAAAGCCGCCGCGCACCAGCGGCACGCGCGCGCTGAGCCGCTCCAGCGCCACAAACAACAGTGCCATGTCGGTGTGGCGGCGCCGGCCGATCAAAGCACGCGGCACCTCGTCACGCAGCTTGATCTCCTCGCCTTCACCCAACCACGCGCCGAATGATTTGTCCGCGGTTTGGCGCAACGCATCGCCCCACAAATCAAACGCCGCTTTCAGCTCGGGCAGCACCGTAATCTGCACGTGGGCGCCGCGTGCCTGTAAGGCGCTGGCGGCGCGCGCCTGCGCCGCTTTCATGCTGTCGTCGATGGTGTGGCGGCCATCGTCGATGACGGTGAGCACGCGCAAGTCTTCAATGCGAATGGTGCTGGGATCGCCAAGGCTGCCGGTGACGTCGTCAGCGCCCGCCATGATGCGCAACAGCGGCATCAGATCGCGTGCGCTGCGGCAGATCGGACCGTACGCCGTGAAACGCGCCGCCCGCGCCGACGGTGCCGGCACATGGCCGCCACCAGGCACAAGGCCTCCGGAAGGCTTGTGGCCGAAGGTGCCGCAAAACAGCGATGGCATGCGGATGGAGCCGCCGATGTCTGACGCCACCCCAAACGGCGACGCGCCCACACCGACGATGCTGCCCTCACCGCCCGACGAACCACCGCACGTGCGCGTGACGTCGTGCGGGTTGTTGGTGCGTCCATACACCAAGTTGTCGCATTCCATGCCCATCGCCATCTCGGGCATGTTGGTGACGCCGATGACGATGCCGCCCGCCGCTCGCAAGCGCTGCACCACCGTCGCGTCGGTCGTCGCGGTGATGTGGCTGCGGCGCAAGTTTCCCACCGTATGGGGCATGCCGGCGACGCCGAAGCACTCCTTGACCGTAAACGGCACGCCGGCGAGCGCGGGCAGCGTGGCGTGTTGACGTCGCTGCGCACTGAGCTGTTCGCCCTGCGCGCGCGCTTCATCGCGGGCGGCCTCGAAGCGCTGCGCCACCACTGCGTTGAGCTTCGGGTTGTGGCGCTGCACCGCATCAATGTGCGCATCGACCACATCCAGCGGCTGCAATTCACCGCTGTGGACGCGCTTGACCAGCTCGACAACGCTAGTGGCAAGCAGCGCGCTCATTGGGCGCCGTCGTTGGTGTGCGCCGCATCAACCGGCGCGATGCGCAGCGCGCGCTTGACGACGACGCGTTTGATGACGACGACACACACCACGAGCGCCGCCGCCGCCGCCACCAACACCGCCACCGATTGCCAAGTGGGGTGGCGCACCACGTCGAGCGCGCGCTCCGCGAACAACGTCAGCGCAACCACCCCGGGCAGCACCCCGATGGCAGTCGCGAGTGCGAACCAACGCCAGCGCAAGCCCGACGCACCAAACGCCATGGTGACGAGGAAAAATGGCAGCACCGGCACCAAGCGCACCAGCAGCACACTTTCAAACCCTGCTTGATCCATCAGCGCTTGCACCCGCTTGGGGATGAAGCGCGCAAGCACGCGGGTACCGATCAACTTGCCGACAAAAAAGTAAGCGTTCGCCGTGAGGTTGATGCCGACGTACGCGACCGCAAGGGACAGCGGGGCTGGCATCATCGCGCCGGCTTCCAGCACCAACACCCACGGCGAGATGTGCACGATACCGATCGCCAAAAACAACCCGACGAACACCAGGGGCAGCGCAGGATTGCCGCGCCAGCCGTCCACAAACGTCGTCAGGTGGTTTAACAGCTCATGCATGACGATCACGGCTCCGTGATGCACGCGCCCGGCAACGCGCTGCAAAATCCTTCGATGCACACGCCGGTTTGGCATTGCGCGCTCGCATCGCATGCGCTGCTTTGCGCGTGAAACGCCACGCACCGCGCGCTGTCAGCGTCGCACGTGCCGGAATCGCAGCTGCGATTGGCACCGCATTCACCGTCGAGCTCACTTGAGCGCACGCAGGTTCCAGCGATGCACGCGCTCGCGTACGGACAGCGCCGGTCGAAGTCGCAGCTGTCGCCGACACCGACGTAGTGAGCGCCCGCGCAGCTGCCGTCGGTACAACGCGCGCCGAGCACGCACGTGGTTTGGTCGGTGCACGCATCGCCAACGCGCGCGCGCGCCACGCACACGCCACTTTCGCATGACGACGTGCGGGCGCACGTGACGTTGTCGCCAGCGCAGTCCGCCCCGTCGGCCACCACGGCAGCGCACGTGCCACAAAAATCTGGCGCTAACCGGCATTGCGTCGTGGGCCCACACACGAAGCTTTCGACGTCAAACCCGCACGGCGCGCCGACTTGTTGCTCACCTCGCCACATCAGCGCGCAGGGCCCGTCAAGGTCCTGCAGTTGTTGGTCGCACGCCACCGTGTCGAGGTGCGCCTGGCACTGTGCGACGCCGTCCGACGACAGCGCTAACAGCCCCGCGTTTGCCAGTGCGATGTAGCTTGGTTCGTAGCGGTTGTTACACGCCTGCAAAAACACCGGGCGGCACTCCTGAGCGGTGGCCACGGCCATGCGCCCGCAGCGCAGATAGTACGAACAAAAGAACTCGACGATGGACTCGCAGTAGTCGTCCGCGCTGAGGCTGTCGTCGGCTGGGTCGCGCCCGGCGTCGGCGCTGTCGACGCGCCGCGCGGCTGGGCACGCCACCAGCGCGGCACCCACAGCCAAAAACGCCACCACCACCGTCGAGCGCATGCGCATGCTTCTTGGTGACCCCCTTGGTGCGCCGTGACAACGGGGTTCACCACAACTGCAATCGACGCTCAGTTGCTTGCGCGCTTGGACGTCGACGCGGGTGTGAAGCGGCCGCGCGCGGCGAGCCGGCGGCGGGCGCAGTTGAACATCGGCGCGGCAACACCGGTGCTGTTGACCACCGGTGCAGTTGAGCACCGGCGCAGTTGCGGACCGGCTGCAGTGTTGCGTTTTGCGGGAGATCGCTGGTTGGCCTGGCCAGAGTTGAACTGGCGACCTCACGCTTATCAGGCGTGCGCTCTAACCACCTGAGCTACAGGCCAGCGACGCTTCTCCTACCAAAGCCTCGCCGACTTGCAATGGGTACTAAGCAGGGGCTCACGCCAGGTGCAACCCCGGCGGCAGCGCCTCTCCGAAGGCTTGCGCTTGGTCGTCCGCGTTACGGTCGATTTTCTCGCGCACCATCCGCACCCACGCCGCCGGGACCTGTGCGTGCTGCAGGTGGGTGGCGACCCGCTCGCGCAACGTGTCGTCGACGTCGAGCGTGCGGTCCCCGACCAGGCGGCACATCTGCACGAGCGCGTAGGCCGCGCCGTCGCTGGTCTTTAAGTCCGCCGCCAGCGTGCGCTCGACCCACGCGGCCACGACGTCGGGCGGCACCACCGTATGCGCGCTGCCAAACAGCGGCAAGCGCGCGCCCAGTCGACCGAGCGGCCAAAAGCTCGTGATGCCGCCGCGCCCCAGCTTTTTTTGCACAAACGCGCCGAGCTCTACTTTGTCCGCCACTGCGATGCGCTCGAGCGCGCACGCCAAGCGCACCATCTCGTCTTGGCCGTGCGGCGTGGGGCCGCTGCCTTTTTCGCCGGTGCCCTGCAGCAACAGCCACGGCTTGAGATACGCGTACACCTGGGCTTGTTTGGTGGCGTCTAAGCCACCACACACGCGGCGCCACAAGACAAACCAGCTCGCCCACGTGGGCTTTTCGCCGGTGTGCTGCACGCCATCCGCGAACAACGACCACAGTTGCTCGATTCTCCAGTCATCGAAATGAGCTCCCACACCCGGGCGCAAGACAAAGCCGAGGTGCAAAAAAAAGGCGCGCTCATGATCCAGCGAACGGCGGCGGTTTTTGTGCCCTGCCAACAGCACCCCGGACAGCTCGCGGTTGGTGGCGATGCTCCACGCTTCGCGCGGGCCAAACAGTTTCTCTAAGTCGCGCCGTAGGTCTTTGACTTTGGCCTTGTCGACGTCTTTTGCCTTGTTGCCAAAAAACGTCAGCAGCAGGTCACGACCCTCCTCGATGTTTTTCGGCAGCGCCGCACCACCGACCTTGGGCAGCTCACCTGGCGCCGTTGACGCGCTGTCCACGCTGGCTTGCGTGCGCGTAGAAAACGCCAACTTAAAGCTGCGTAGTGCTGCCGGCGCCATGTGCAGCGACAGCTCAAGGGTGCCGACCTCGCTCAAAAACGACTCGACGTTCACCGGCACGTCGGGCTCGCTGTTGAGCACCGTCGACAGCGGCGGCAACACATCAAAGTCGTCACTGACGTCGACCACATCGCCGACGCCCGCGCCTGACGACGTTGACGCGTACAGTGCAAACCCTACCGGCCGGTCAAGCAGCAAGCGAAACGTGCGGTCGAGTCGCGCTCGCTCGCCTTCAGCGAAGCCCCTTGGCACCACGCACACGGCGCGCGCGGGCGCTGTGGCGGCCTTGCTTTCGCCCAAGCCCACGAAATAGGCGCGTGCGCTACCGCCGCCGATGCGCAAGCCGAAGCCGCGCCGCACGAGGCCTGAAAACGCCGCCCCGCGGGCCACCGCATGGTTGAAGGCGTGGTTGGTGTTGTCAGCGCGCGCATCGTCGCCACCGAGCAGCGCGACAGGCTCGGGGCACCAACTCGAAATGACCTCGAGCAAACGCTCTTGCACGCGCGGCGCCATCAGCACGCCGCCGTTGAACACCACCGCATCCGGCACAGCGATGCCGTGGTGGATGCGCGCACCGGCGGCAGCAGCGCTGCCTGCGTGCCGACGCAAAAACGCCGCCAGGTGTTTGGTGATCGCTGGATCGTGCGCGTACGGGAGACCGAGCTCGCTGAGCGCGGTGTTGCGTTTGCTGGGCGCTAGCGTGCTTGACACGCGCGGAAAAAATCCATCGAGCAACATCTGCTCGACGTCTTGCTTTGACACTTGATGGGTTGTCGAATTGGCGACCAACTTCTTGCCGCGCGACAACACCGACACGCCGACCTGCTGGGGTCCGTCAAATGACAGCAGCGTCTCTTTGGCGTGACGCGCGCTGTGCACGAGCGCTGCCCACGCGGCGGCGTCGAGCGCGCCCACTGCGCCAGCGACGTGCTGTTCGACTGCGCGTGCTAGCGTGATGTCCATGTTGTCGCCACCGAGCATGAGGTGCTCGCCCACTGCGACGCGCGTCAAGGTGGGTGGGCCCGCGCCGCTTTGTGTGACGGTCACCAAGCTCAAGTCGGTGGTACCGCCACCGATGTCGATGACCAAGATCGCGCGCACGTGTGCCAGCAGCTGCGCGAGCGAGTGGCTGTGGCGCGCCAACAGCGCGTACAGTGCCGCCTGCGGTTCTTCGAGCAAGCGCACGTGCGCGAGCCCTGCTTGCTCGGCGGCCTCGACGGTGAGCTCGCGCGCCACCTCGTCAAACGAGGCAGGGATGGTAATGACGACGTCTTGCGCCACCAACGGTGCGTCTGGATGCGCATGATCCCAAGCGTGGCGCACGTGCGACAAGATGCGCGATGACATCTCCACCGGCGACATCTTGTCGACGTCGCTCGCTGCGGCCCACGGTAAGATGGCGGCGCGGCGGTCCACGCCCGCCACCGACAACCACGACTTCGCCGACAACACCACGCGCCCGGGTGCTTTGTCGCCTTGCAGCTTGCCGTACGCGCCAACGAAATCCGCGCGCAACGGCGTCGCGTCCCATGGCAGCGCTGCCGCGCTCGGCGCACACTCCGAAAGGGCGGCCCGATACAGCGCGCTAGGCAATTGCGGGCGTACGGCAACTTCGTGCGGCGCGGTGGTTTGCGGCAGCGCCACGTCGCTAACCGGTCCACCGTCAACGTTGGCGGCGGCAACGACGGTGTTGGTGGTGCCAAGGTCGATGCCGACGACAAACGCGGGGTTCACGTGCCCTCCTGGGGTGGTGCTGTTGTTAGCGGTGGCGTCGCGTCACCGACCGGGCCGACGCTCGGGACCACGCGCTGCGCTACCGCGTAGCCAGGCAGATAGCGAAACAGGTGCCAGCCCGCGCGGCTTCTGCCCACCACCAGCTCACCGCCCGCCGTGCGCTTGCCGACCGGCGAATCGCGCATGGTGCGCGGCAGCTGCATCATCATTTCGATAGTCTCCAAAGTATCAGCCACGACGGTTCCGCGCCACTGAATGCCGGCGTCTCGTACCACCAGTTGGCTTGCGAGCGCGGTGCGTCCGCGCGAATTGTCCGCCGTCACCACCTCAAACGGCTGCGCGCGCGTGGTGCGCACCACCGTTGGCACGTCACCCGATGGCGTGTGGCCGACGACAACGCGGTGGACACCGCAGCGCTGCAGCGCGTCGATCACGTCGGGACTTGGCAGCACCGGGTTGTTGAGGTCGTCACTCATGCGGCCATACACCACGCTACCAGGGTTGGTCTTATGTCCCTTGCGCGGCGCTTGGTAGATAATGGCGGGCTCCCACGCGGGGCGCCCATCGCTCGTCATCGCGCGCGCCGAAAACGCGTCCACTTGCTCGCGATAAAACGCCTCAAGTTGTCGCATCCAGCGATCGACTTCCCAGTGCGCTAGCTGCACCACGTCGCAGTCCGGCACCGACGTCAACGCTTCCCGCGCGATACCGCCATGGACAAATAGCGTGCAGCCCGATCGGTAGCTGAGCTGACACGCCTTGAGATACCTTCCGAGGTCGTGGTCGGGCTCGAGGTCCGTCAAAAAACTGAGCGTGACGTCGTCATCGTCACACGGCAAGCGTTCATATGCGAGCTCGGCTTGACGAAACGCGAAGGCGTCTTGCGCCCCCATGGTGTGCTGCATCAACCACTTGAGCAACACTGGCGGCGCGGCGGCGGCGATCTCGGGTGGCGCCTTTTTTGATGGATGCCCCGCCAACTCCCGCACCAGGCGCATCTTGTTGAGGTCGCGGTTGCCCGCCAACAACACGACGCGATCCGGGTAGCGCGCTTTGGCGGCGAGCAGCGTGCGCACGACTTTGCGCGACCACGGCCCGCGATCGATGGCGTCGCCACCAAACACCAACGTCACACCATCGCGCAATGCGATCGCGTCGTGTGCATCGAGTGCGACGCGCGGGTTGTCGTCGCAAAATGAACGCAGCTTGTCCCAACTGCCCTCGATGTCAGTGACATACGCGACGTCGTGGTCTTCACAGGGGGAAACGGTGAACATTTCGTCAACCTTGGGATGAACAACCAATTACCCTGTTCACCTGCGAAGGTCGGTGAATTGTTGCGAGATGAACGAAGCCATTCGATCACCGCAACAGGAGTCGGCTGCACCCAAGCGAACATCGCAATTTTTGCGCCCCGCTGTGACTCGACGCATGCTGTGGCTATGCGTGCGTGTTGTGGGTTGGCGTTTGTCTCGGTCGCGCTCGGCTGCACCACCACCGAGGTGGTGCGCGCGCCCAGCGAGGTCTCGCGACTGCCCCCTTGGTTCGTTGTCAACGCGGACGTCGTGCACGATGCGCGCATGCAACAGGCGGCCGCGCTGTTGTGCGCGCGCGACACCGACGCGATCATCGATGACGACGTTCGACACGCGGCGCAAATCACTGAAGGCACGGTGGTGGGGTTGCTTAAGACCGGCGCGGACGCCCAACAGCAGCTGCAAAGCGACGCCCAGCTGCTGCTGCCGCCGCTGGGCGTCAACGTCGTGGGCATCGCTAGCGGCGTCACGCGAACCAACCAACCGTGCGTCGCGCTGGTTGCTGCCACCCACCTCGTCGACGTGACGCAGCCGTTGCGCGCCAACGTATCCGTGCAAACTCCACAGATGCTCGCGCTGCACATTGCGCCCGACAAACGCGCGGTGCTGTACGTGCTGAAGCCCGATGGTTTTGTTGAGCGCTTGCCGGTGCAGTCAGGCACCAGCACGCTGACTGTGCCGGCAGTGACGGATGGTGCCTATGCGCTTGAGATCGTCGTCGACAGCGCGCGCGACAATGCGCCAAGCGATCCGCACGTCGCGTTGTTGTGGCCGTACGCGGTGGGTGTGTCGCGCTTGCCGCCATCGCCTGAGGTGCTGTTTGCAGACGCAGGCCACGACGACACCGCGCTGTCGCACCGCGCCGAGGCCTTGGTGCAGCGTTTGCGCAACGAGCAGTTGATTGAACCCGTCAAGGTGTCGCCGCCACTGGTGACGATAGCGACGCTGCGCGCGCAAGCGTTGTCGCAGGTCGGTGTGCTCGGGCACCAGGTCGGCGGCACCGACGTGCAGGCGCTGCTGCGCGAGCGTTATGCAAGCGAACCGCGCGCGCAGTTTGTCCGCCTCGCTGAGGTGCAAGCGCAAGCCAGCACATTGGCAGAGGCGTGGCAGGCGCTCATCGACTCACCGGCGCACCGCTACCACCTCGTCGATGCTGGCATGACGCACGGAGGCGTGGCGGTGGCGCGCGGCACGGATGCGTTAGGTCGCCCCATCGTGAGCTTGGTAGCGGTGCTGGGCCGCCGGCCGCCCAG
This sequence comes from Deltaproteobacteria bacterium, assembly GCA_043744135.1. Taxonomy (GTDB): domain Bacteria; phylum Myxococcota; class UBA727; order UBA727; family VGSZ01; genus JAYTVG01. The sequence goes on from JAYTVG010000899.1 coordinate 9,862, forward strand.
CCGCGACCTCGCGATTGTGCGCGCGCAGCTGCTTGAGCGCACGAGCGCGGTGCGCACCAGCCGAGGCTTAGACCCGGTCACGTCGTCAGCACACCTCGACGCGACCGCAATGCGCTTGGCGGTGCGCATGATGGAGACCGACACCATCGACGAGACGCTGCTCGGCGGGCCGATCGGCGACGTGGCGCTGGAGGCGGACGCGTCGCTGAACCGGGTGCGGGCGCTCATCGCGCGCACCGACGATCCGCAACTCTTGTTTGCACCCGATCCACCCGCGCTACTGCTGGAGATCGACGTCGACCGTCTGGGTATCGCCGTGGCGTTGTCGCCGCAAACCGGCGTGTTTTACGTCTGCGTGCTCGCCGGGGAGTAGCGTGCGCATGGCGAGCGTGGTGGCGCTGTCCAGATCCGCGCTAACGTGAGCGATGCCGAACCTACGCCTGCGCAAAAAGATCAACGTGTCGTCGTTTCGCCGCATCGCCATCGGTACCTGGCGCACCGCTTACGACCCCAGCGTGTACGGCACGCTCAAGCTGCCAGCTGATGCGGCGCTCGCGTACATCGACGCGTTTCGGCAGCGCACCGGCAAGCGTCTGACGTTGTCGCATTTGATGGCGAAGGCGGTGTCATGCACGCTGGCGGAGATGCCGGACGCAAATGCAATCTTGCGCTTCAACCGCATCTATTTGCGCGACGACATCGGGGTGTTTTTTCAAGTGGCGCTGCAGGACCCAGTGACGGGCGAGATCGACTTGTCGGGCGCGACGCTGTTTGACGCGCATAAAAAAACCATGGAGCAGATCGTCGACGAGTTTGAGCTGCGCGTCAGCAAAGTCAAAAAGGGCGAGGACAAAGAGCTTGAGGGCACCCGCAGCACCTTCAAAAAGATTCCGTATTTTTTGCTCAACTGGTTTTTAGATCTGCTGGGGTTTTTGTCATTCACCCTCAACTTGGATCTGCGCGCGGTCGGCGTGCCGTCGGATCCATTTGGGTCGGCCATGATCACCAACATCGGCAGCTTAGGGCTTGAGGAGGGCTACGTGCCGTTGGTGCCGTACAGCCGCGTGCCGCTCGTGATGGCCCTGGGCGCCGTCAACGACGAGGCGCACGTGCAAGACGGCAAAGTGGTGTGCGCCAAAGTGTTGCGCGTGTTTGCTACCTTCGATCACCGCGTGCTTGACGGCATGCACGCCGCGAAGATGTCGAAGATCCTCAAGCGCATGTTCGCGGATCCCGAGGCTGGCTTTGGCGCGCTGCCCTCGGCACAACCGCTCGTCGCGCCGTCGCCTACCGTCGCACTTGGCTAAAATTGCCAGCCCGCCTCCACGTCAAATGTGCCGCTCCACACGTTGTTGAAGCCGATACTGCTAAAGCGCAGACCGGCTTTGTTGGCGATGGACGAGTCGTCGTCATCAAAGCCGACGCGAAACGCCCGCTGCGCTGCGGCGTTGATGAACAAAAACGGCAACACCTGCAAGCGACCGCCAAAAAAGAACACTTCATTGTCGGTGTTGAACGAAAAGATGCCGTTGACGTCGTCAAAGTTGCGGTAGTGGTAGCTGGCGAGCAGCTGCAAAAATCCTAACCCTGACGACTCGACGTGTAGCGCCAAGTTGCGTGCTTGCACGCCCAGGCGCGCGCTGCCTAAGGCGTACGCATCTTCATACGCGGCCGTCACCGCTAACACGTCGACCCACGCGTAGCTGGCCTCGAGGTAAAACCCCGCGCGCCACGGCTCGTTGTCGCGCGCCGCGAGCGCTGCGATCTTCGTCGGCAACAGCGGTCGCGTGTTGCGTTTGCTCCCCAGCGTCTGGCCAAACTGCAGCCGGTCCACCTCGTACAACGTGTTGAAGTACGACGGCAGGTAGCGCGGCGAAAAGGTCCGCGCTTCCAGGCGCACGCGCAGCGCATGGCCCGCCTTCATGTCGCGTGGGCTGATGCCCTTTTTCACCGCGTCGGTCTCATCGTCGATGTCGCGTACCGGTGTGCGGCCAAAGCTGACGCGCAACAAGCCGCCGAGCGTTGCGCCACCGCCGTCAAAGGCCGCGAAGCGGTGCGCCGCAGAGGTGTCCGCCGGGAAAAATAAATGCGAGTAGTCCGCGTAGATCTTCGCGTCAAAGATGTCGGTCTTTAGCACCTTGATTTCGGTGTCGATGCCGGCGCCTTGCACACGCGCGGCCACCACGTCATCACGGCGGTCCCACACCAGCTGGTTTTTGCTGTCGACCGCGACC
>JAYTVG010000900.1:0-1087 GCA_043744135.1 Deltaproteobacteria bacterium
TCGCCGAGCACTTCGCCGCCGCCCCTGCCTCCCGCCAGCGAGGAGCAGGCCGACGCGTTTTCGCGCGAGACCCCCACCGTCGAGGTCATGGCGCTCATCCCACCGCCGTTGCCGCATGCGTCGCCGCGTCCACCACCAGCCACGTCGCGAGCGCCGCAGCGCCAGGTCGACGCAGTCCACCGGCCCGCGGCGCTACCTCCTTCAGCTCCAAAGATCGATGACGGGCCGCGTGTCGCGCGCACTGCTCCCCCACCGCTCGCTGGCAAGCGGCCCAATCCGACGTTGCCGTATTTTGTCTTAAACAATTCCGAGACCGCAAAACTCCATGCAGTGCCAAACACGCGCGCGCCACCGCTGCCAACGCGCGCGCAGCCGCTGCAGCCGTTGTTGCTGTCGCCACACGACATCGGGCTGCACGCCGTGCAAGCGCTCGGTGCATCGCCTGACGCGCACGACGGACACCGTCTGTCGCGATTGAACGCGGCATTGGATCGATCGTCGGGCAGGGTCGAGGAAAGCCCCGGGTTACTTGCTGAACTCGATGACGCGTTTGTGGAGGAGGTGTCGGTGGAGTTTCCCGCCGTCGGCACCGCCGATGGGCCCGCGCACGCCCTCGGCACAGCCTCGCCCGCCGTCCCCAGGCGTGAAAAGACCGACCCGTTTTTGCCCGCCTATCGGCCATCGCTGTCATCTGAGCCCAGCGCGCCAAGCCCGCGTGCGGATGCCATCGAAAGGACTAAGCCGTGGGGAGCCTCGCCTGCGCCGGCGCACGCTGTTGCGTCGTTACTGCCGACGCCAGCGCAACTGTGGACGCCCGCGCCGGTCGCCGCACCCGCAACCGATGACGGCAACTTTAGCTTGGAGGATCTCGACTTTTCGGTGGCCGACGCGCCGCTGCGCAGCGCCCACCACGAACCTGCGCAGTGGCAGGTGCCGCCGGCCAGCTCGCAGCCCCCCGTCGCCACGGATGTCGCCTTTGACGACGACGACGACGACTTGCCTGTGGTGCTGGGATCGACGAGCGTCGCTGCATCACCGCAACCCGCTGATGCATGGCTGGTGTTCGACGAGCCGATCCGCAAGTTGT
>JAYTVG010000901.1:0-3482 GCA_043744135.1 Deltaproteobacteria bacterium
TACCGCGAGGCATCGCAAAGTAACGCAATAACGCAACTATGTCCCCGAGCGAAACAAGCTCGAAAGGCGCGAAAAATTCAGCCAGAATCGATTTCACAACCCTGACGAAGGATCGCGTCCAACCTGTGGAAAACCTGTGGTGTTTTTCGATCGCCACGAGGGCGCAGCGCAGCCCGCACGACCCCACAGCTCAGCGCGTTGCCGCACGGCATCGAGTTCGCGCGCGGCATGCACGCACGCGCGCCTCGACGCCAGCAGCGGTTTTCATCATGATGCCTCCGTCGACAACGCTTTCGATCGAGAGATCACACGAGGTCGACAGGCAGGTGTTTGAGAGGCGGTCGGCGCGATACGGTTTCGCGCGGACCATTGACCCGTGCCGGCGCGCGACTTCGGTCGTGACGCGCAAGCGGGAGACGCGTTCGTAGCGAGAGCGACGAACCAAAAACCACGGCCCAACCGCCGTGAGTAGGAGTGACGTATGGGAACCCCAGAGAAAGTTTTCAAGGCCGGGATTCAACGCGAAACCGGCTGGCTGTACTATTTCGACAACGGCAACATCATGCGCACGCGCATGGTGCGTGGTGGCCAGCGCAAAAAGCCAGGCGACAAGCCTGAGGTCGTGTTGAAGACCGACGTGAAGCGCGAAGACGGCTTCATTTACTATTTGGATAAACAAGGCGACGTGTCGCGCTCGGTTGCGTCGCGTGGCGGCACCGCCCGCAAGAAAAAGCGCAAGGCCAAGGCAGCCAAGAAGCCTAAGAAAAAAGCCGCCAAGAAGGCCGGCAAGGCCAAAAAGAAAAAGGCTGCCGGCAAAAAGAAGGCCGCTGCGAAAAGCAAGAAGCCAGCGAAGAAGAAAGCCAAGAAGCGCAAGTAGGCGCATGCCCCGTTCATCGCCTCAGGCGGGTGAACGGAGCGTTCGGCTCTCGAAAGAAAACCGGCGCGTGCGCCGGTTTTTTTTTGGCCGTTCGTGATTGACGCTCGACCACCAGCCGTCGGCCGCTGGGCAGCTAGCCTTCGATTCGGTCCAGCATCGCACGCAACTCAATCGGCGTGATGACGACGCCACCGACCGCAACGGTGCGCGCGGGTTCGTGAGGGATCTGCGCGGGAGTCTTAAGGCCCCCGCTCAAAAACCACGGTCGACGTCCCTTGGGGTCGACGCCACCGATGACATGCCGTAGCGCTTGCTGTGGCGCGGTATCAAACGCCGACGCGGCCTGTGCAGCGCCAGTGGGGTACTCCGCGTCGCTGCTTGACGGCGCGTCCGTGCGCTTGGCCGCGCTGCGGTCGGCACCGCGTAGCCCGTCTTGATCGTTTGCCCGACGTGAGGTGCTCGGTTTCGCAGCTTTTTCGGGGGGCTTCACCATTCGCAGTTCTCGATCCTCGTGATAGCTCAACAGCATAGCAAGCTCGCGTCGACTTTGGCGCACGATCACAAACGGAGTCGCGATGCCTGGGATCGAGGTCGATTGGGTGAGCTTGGAGGCGGCGTTTGAAAGCCACGCGCCTGACATCCGCACCTACCTCGTACGCACGACGGGCGCGCTGTTTAATGCCGCGCTCGGCGACGAGGCAGCCCAGCGACGGGTGCTCGAAGAGCGCGAGCAGCTGGTTGAGGTGGAGCCGGTCCCGTCGCGCGAGCAATACCGCATGATGGAGCGCTTCATCGACACCGTCACCCACGCCCAGCTCAAAGAGCGCCTGAAGGACTCCATCGTCGGCAAGGGTGCGTTTCGGCGCTTCAAAGACGTGCTCGGGCGTTTTCCCGAGGAGCGCAAGCGCTGGTTCGCATACCGCGATGTGTTGCTGCACCGCTTCATCTTGGAGTGGATGAAGACGCACCGCTTAGAGGTCAGCGAGATCCCGGCGTGGCCGCTTGAGCCGCCAAGCACTCCGTCCGCCGACGTGCGTGAAGGTGAGCCCGAGCACGACGTCACCGCCGACGGCGCCGCTGACGAGCGCCAGGAGGTCGCCGCACTGCGCGCGTACTTGCTCGCGTGGTCGCGCGCGCACGCGGAGGAGTACCACTACTTGTTTGGCCCCCATGCGTTTGATCGCCTCGCGCAAGATATGGCGCAAGAGTTCACGCTGTTTCGTCGACGCAACGGTGACGCTGAGGAGCAACCATGACCCAGACCCAACCCAACAAACAGTTTGTCTCCGCGGGCGCACACCGCATCTGCTACGTCGAGGGCGGTCGGCCCGGCATGCCCATCGCGGTGTTGGCGCATGGCTGGATTGCCAGCCACCAGCTGTACCGGCGTGTGTGGGCGGAGCTCGGCGAACTGTTTCATTTTTACGCGATCGATTTGCCCGGCTTTGGCGACAGCGATAAGCCCGATCCCGCGGTCGCCGCCTACGACGCGCCGTTTTTCGCGGACACGTTGCGCGCTTTCGTCGACGCGATCGGCATCGGCGAGCGGCCGTTCACACTGATGGCGCAATCGATGGGCGGCATGGCGGCGGTCGAGTTCGCGTGCCGCTGGCCGCAGCGCCTCGCTCAGCTCATCTTGATCGACTGCGCGGGAATCGCCATGCCACCGCCGCTGCTGGGACGCATCGTTCAGGCTCCGCTCATCGGCAGGCCGTTGTTTATGGCCCTTGGCAGCACCCGCAAAGCGTTGACGGACTTTTTGAACAACGACATCTACCACGTCAAAGAGGTGTTTGAGACCGCCACCGTCGACAACATGTTGCGCGTCGTCTCCCAGCCCAACGGCAAGGCGGCAGCGTACGCGGCCATGATGCACACCGTGGCGCCCGCCGCGTCGCGTGCGTTTGCGCCGCGCTTTGCGCAGGTGAAGGTGCCGACGAAGGTGCTGTGGGGTGAATTCGATCGCTTGTTCCCGCTGAAGGCTTGCGGCGAAACCATCTGCGCGGCCATCCCGGGTGCGCGCTTGCACGTGGTCAAAGGCAGTGGTCACGAACCTCCCGTGGAAACGCCAGCCGCGTTTATTGCGGCACTTAAAGAAGCAATTGCGTAGCGTCGCTGGTCGATGCAGCTCGTGCTGTGGATGCTGGGCAAGCCTGCGTCAAGACGCGCACAGTGTGTCAGCGTGGACGCAGAACTTTGATGCCCGCCGGTGACGTGGGTCATCGCCGCCGTCGCCCCGGGCGTTCAGGCGGGTTTGCGCTTCGACCGCAGCGCGCGAGGCCGCTTGGCAAGGTCCGTGCAACGTCAGTGGGGCCGGCGTAGCGCTGGCAAGGAGTCGCTCATGCTCACCCTGTCTGTTCCCCGCGGCCAACACACCACCACGCGCACGACCCTTGGGGAGCTGGCGTTGGCGTACTACGAGGCCGCGTTTGCGGCGCTCAAAGATCCCGTGGCCGCAGCCCGGCTCACCCAGCGCCTGCTCGCTCGCGTGCGCACGAAGTAACGCGTAAAAGGCCCGATGCGCGTTCGCGTCGACGCTCCCAGCAGCCCGTTTTTGACTGACCGCCTGTTGGCAGGCGTTGCGCGCTTAACGGCTGCTGGCTTT
>JAYTVG010000902.1:0-1083 GCA_043744135.1 Deltaproteobacteria bacterium
CTGGCGTGGCGCCGCTTCAGCGACGTCGCGATGGGCGACTTCGATGCGCTGCTTCACGCCATTGCGGACCACGCGCGCGTGGCAACGTCGTACACGACACCGTTTTCGCCTGACGCGCGCCACAACGCGCTGTGGCACTGGGGCAAGCTCAGCTGTCTGACTAGTGCTGCGACCACGGACGACATGTTCGCGTATCGCAAGACCGCCTACGTCGCGCTCGCACACGACGATGCGATGCGCCCGCCGCACCGTTTGCGGGCTGACGCATTGGCCGAGTACCAAATGTTGCTCTTGAGTGGCGACGTGCGCGCCGTGCAAGGCCTCGGTAGCAGTTTGGCCCTGCAGTTTGAAACCGGCACGTGGCACCTCTACCGTGTGATGGCACCGTAGTCGTCACACGCGGGTTTTGGCGTTCGCAACGACGTCAACGAGCACCGCGTGCCAGCTTTGCGCGGGCCCTTCCCAGGACACGTCGATGGCCAATAGACGCTGTTGCACCTCGTGATAGCGCGGGCCGTCGCCGAGTTTTTTGACGCGGTCCATCGCCAACAACAGGCTGGTGGGATCGAGCGGCGTGAACAACACGCCGGTGGCGCGCTTCCACGGATCAAACGCGTCGGTGCCGACGCGCACGGGATGCAGCCACGGGTCGTGCAGCGTGTCTGCGAGTCCACCGGTGGCGTGCGCGACCGGGATGGTGCCGTAACGCTGTGCGATCAATTGCACGAGGCCGCAGGGCTCAAACCGCGACGGCACAAGCACGCTGTCAGCACCGGCATAGATGCGACGCGCAAGCGCATCGTCAAAGCCGGCGCGATACACCACGCGGCCGCGATGGCGCACCATCGCGTGCGTCAACGCCTCCGCGATCCACGGCGCACCCTCTCCCAAAAACACGCAGCTGGCCCCCATGTGCACGAGGCCATCGATCGACGCAAGCAAAGTATCCCAGCCCTTTTGCGCCGCGAGCCGACCGATGCCAGCGACCAGCAGGCCCGGCGGCGGCGCATGCAGTCCCATCTCGTCGAGCAGCGCGCGCCGGCAGCGGAGCTTTCCGCTCACGTCGCTGGCGTCGAATTGTGC
>JAYTVG010000903.1:0-1082 GCA_043744135.1 Deltaproteobacteria bacterium
GCGCTCGAGGTCGGTTGCGAGTTTTATGGTGTCGTCGTCGTTGCCGATGGTGACCAGCGAAATGTGAAACGGCGCGATCGGCGCCGGCCACTTGATGCCGTCGTCATCGTGGTTTTGCTCGATGGCGCTGGCGGCGGTGCGCGTCACCCCGATGCCGTAGCAGCCCATCACATACGGACGTTCGACCTTGTCTTCGCCTTGAAACACCGCGTTCATCGCGGCGGAGTATTTCGTGCCCAAAAAGAACACGTGTCCGACCTCGATGCCACGCGCGATGGTGTAGGGCTTCATCGACGTCGGGCACAGGTCGCCTTCGCGCGCAGTGACGAGGTCGGCGTAGCTGCTCACGACGACATCGCGACCAACGCTGACTTGGGCGTGGTGTTTGTCGAGGAGGTTTGCGCCGCACACCATGGCGCTTTTGCCGCTGGTGCCCTGGTCCATCAGCACGCGCAAGCCGACCTTGGCGCCGATGGGTCCAGCGAATCCCACGGGTGCGCCGGTGTGTTTGACCACCTCGGCCTCGCTCATCACGCGCACCGCCTTGGCGCCGGTGGCCTTTTTGAGTTTGACCTCGTTGATGTCGCGATCGCCCACGCACACCGCCATCACCGGCGCGTCGTCCGCTAAAAACAACACAGCCTTCAGCACGCGCTCGGCGCTCACGCCCAAAAAGCCGGCGACCTCCTCAATGGTCTTTTTGTGCGGCGTGTCCACCGTGGACATCGGCAGCGGTGCCGGCTCGGCTGCCTGCGCTTCATACGCGACGGGCGCGAGCTCAACGTTCGCCGCGTAGCCGCTCACCGGATCGTGCGCGATGGCGTCTTCACCAGACTGCGCCAACACCTGAAACTCGTGGCTGCGGTTGCCGCCAATGGACCCGGTGTCGGCTTCGACGGCGCGAAAGGTCAGCCCACAGCGCGAAAAGATGCGCGCGTAGGTGCGGTACATGTTGTCGTACTCTTTGTGCGCGTCCGCCTCGTCGACGTGAAAAGAGTACGCGTCTTTCATGACGAACTCGCGGCCACGCATCAAGCCAAAACGGGGCCGCATCTCGTCGCGAAATTTGGTTTGGATTTGGT
>JAYTVG010000904.1:0-3468 GCA_043744135.1 Deltaproteobacteria bacterium
CACCTCCCAAGGTCGGTGAATTACTTTGTTCACCTCCCAAGGTCGGTGAATTACTTTGTTCACCTCCCAAGGTCGGTGAATTACTTTGTTCACCTCCCAGGGCCGGTGAAATTGCCAAGGTGGTGCAAAATCGGGCCCAAGGCGGAGGTGTCAAACAACTGCACGACGCGGCTGCCAAACGCCACCACCATGCCGTGGGCCAAGCGCGTCTCGCTGTGGATGCGCACACCGTCGACGGTGGTGCCGTTTGAAGAGCTCGCGTCCGTCAACAGCGGCCCTTGCGGTGTTAAGCGGATGCGTGCGTGCAGCTTCGAGACGCCGTTTTCGGCCAGCTGCACGTCGTTGGTGGTGGCGCGGCCGACCAAGATGGTGGCCGCAAAGCGCGCGCCGGCGTCCTTTTTGAGGGGATAGTACCGGTAGCTTTCGTCCAGCAAGCTGTCGTGGTCATTGGCGGTGAATCGAACCGTGCGCAGCGACAGCGTGCGAAAGCTCCATTCGTCGTCGGCAGCGGGCGGCGGTGCCAAAAACACCCAATCCCCGATCTGCGCGCGCAGCTCAACCTCGCCGTGCGAGCGATAGATCGCCACCAGCTTTGCTACCGTGTCTTCCCCCATGCACCCACCCTAGCAAAGGTTCCGGTTGAATTACCTTGTTCACCTCCCAAGGTCGGTGAATTGCTGCGCTGACCGCGCCCGCGCCACAAATGACGTCGTTGAGCGCGCCAGCGCATCGCCTGCGCAGCGGTGTCCATGTCGCCGGCCGGACCTTCCGTTTTGTTCACGCCAGCGTGCCACGCGCGGAGGCGGCGACGCACCAGCGCCGTCAGTGACGTTCACCGGTGCCTCGTGGCGCATCGCGTGGTGGCGACGTGATACACTGTTGAGCATGACGTACCGGAGCCTGATCTTCTTCGTCCTGGGCAGCGCTGTGTGGTCGACGGCCGCGGCCGCCGTGTGCGGCGATGGCGCGCGTGACGGCGCCGACGCTTGCGACGACGGCAACACCACCGGCGGTGACGGCTGCTCGGCGACGTGCACCATTGAGGCCGGCTTCGCGTGCAATATCGCGACACCAAACGTGTGCGCGCCCGTGTGCGGCGACGGCGTGCGCATCGCACCGGAGACCTGCGACGACGGCGACGCCACCGGCGGTGACGGCTGCTCAGCGACGTGCCTCAAAGAGACGGGCTACGACTGCAGCGCCGCCACGCCCAACGTGTGCACGCCGCATTGTGGCGACGGCATCCGCATCGCACCTGAGACCTGCGACGATGGCGACGCCACCGGCGGTGACGGCTGCTCAGCGACGTGCACAGCAGAGGCAGGCTACAGCTGCAACACCGCGACGCCCAACGTCTGCACGCCGGTGTGCGGCGACGGCGTGCGCGTCGCCCCCGAGAGCTGCGACGATGGCGACACCACAGCAGGCGACGGTTGCTCAGCGACGTGCACGACCGAAGCGGGCTACAGCTGCAACACCGCGAACCCCAACGTGTGCGCCCTGACGTGCGGCAACAGCGTCGTGGATGGGGCCGAGGATTGTGATGACGGCGCCACCGTCGACGGTGACGGTTGCGCGGCGGCCTGCACGCAAGAGGCGGGCTTCACGTGCGCGGGCGCGCCCAGCGTGTGCATCGCGACTTGCGGCGACGGCTTGGTGCGCGCGCTCGAAGGCTGCGACGACAGCAACACCGTCGACGCTGACGGTTGCTCCGCGCTGTGTCTGCCCGAAGACGGCTACGACTGCACGCTCACCGATCCCAGCGTGTGCACGCCGGTGTGCGGCGACGGCACCATCATCGGCGCCGAAGCGTGCGACGACGACAACACCGCGGACGGCGATGGCTGCGCCGCGGACTGCAGCGTCGAAGCCACGTTCACCTGCGTCAATGTGCCGCCGCCGTCGGTGTGCACGTCAGGCGAAGGAGAGGGCGAGGGTGAAGGAGAGGGCGAAGGTGAAGGTGAGGGAGAAGGTGAGGGCGAGGGCGAGGGCGAAGGAGAAGGTGAAGGCGAGGGTGAGGGGGACTGCGCCACCACGTGCGGCGACGACACCCACGTGCTGTTTTGCTCAAGCACGGGAGCACCTGTTCCCGTGGCGTGCGGCGACGCCGAGATCTGCAAAGCCGGCGCGTGCGTCGCCGACCCGGCTGCAAACGGCAGCAGCGGTTGCACGACGACGTCGTCACCCGACACAGCGGCGACGGCGTCGTTGGCATTGATGGCCTTGTTCGTGCTGCGCAGGCGTGCGCGGGTGATGGAGCGCTAATGCGTCGTGTGTTGTTGCTCGATGATGAGCCCGCGGTGCTCAGCGTGTTGGCGGACTATCTGCTCGCGCCCGGCATCGAAATCGTTACGTGCCGGGAGATTGAGGCGGCCGAGGCGATCTTAGAGCACCACCGTTTTGATGTCGTATGCACGGACCTGCGCGTCTCTGAGCTCGGTGGGCTCGAGGGCATTCGGCTCATTCGTTACGTCGCGACGCACTTTCCTGAAACCACGGTGTTGGCGATGAGCGGCTACGTCAACGACGACGTGCACGCGCTTGGACGCGCAGTGGGTGCGGTGGCGGTGCTCGAAAAGCCCATCGATTTGCGTCGCCTGCGGCGTTACGTGCACGGTGAAAACGGTCCCAACCCGATGACCGTCGACGGCAGCCCACAACCCGATGGCGTGGTCAGCGAGGTGGACCTGCTCGATGACTTCTTGAAGGAGGGGAAGATCGCCGCATTGCTGCAGCCGATCGTAGAGATCGCGAGCATCGCTGCCAGCGGTCGGCCGCCCTACCGCACGCACGGATTTGAAAGTTTGGCGCGCGCACCGGTCGGTACTCCGCTACGCAATCCCGAAATCCTCTTCGCCTACGCGAGCCGCAAAGAACGTTTGTTTGAGACCGACTTGCTGTGCATCAAGGCCGCGCTCGACGAGGCAAAGACGCTTGGTCTTCGCGGCACCAAGCTGTTCATCAACACGCAACCACGCTCAATGACCAACCCGGACTTCGCGCGTGCGGCATCGGACTTTGTGCGCGACGCTGGCTTTAACAACAACGAAATCGTGTTCGAGCTGACTGAACAGCAAACCATCGTGAATCCGCAGGCGTTCGCAAAGACGCTCAGCAAGTTGCGCGCGGAGGGCTTTCAATGCGCGCTCGACGACTACGGCGTCGGCTTCGCCAACTTGCGCTTGGTACAAGACCTGCGCCCCGAGTACCTCAAGCTCAGCGGGTATTTTTGCCGTGATTTGCACCTCGACCCGTTTAAGCAGCTCATCGTGCGGTCCACCGGCGACATGTGTCGGTTGCTCGGCATCCCGATTATTTTAGAGAGCGTCGAGACCAGCGCTGAGCTCGACGTCGTGCGCTCGCTTGGCATCGCGTACGGTCAGGGCTATTTCTTCGCGCGGCCCGCACCGGCCGCGGATTTGCTCGCGAGCGACCGCTTCCGCTACGGCGACGCTCCCGCCGCGGTCG
>JAYTVG010000905.1:0-3463 GCA_043744135.1 Deltaproteobacteria bacterium
GCTGCTGCGAAGTCCGGGTCCGCCACCAACGCCTCGTCAAACAGCCGACCGGCGCCGGACCAGTCGCGTTTTTTCATCAACGCATTGCCCATGCTGTACAACAGGGCGGCGCGTTTTTTGCCAGCGGCGCCGCCCACCAACATCTTGTCGACGTTGAAGATGAAGATTGAGCGCACGTTGGTCGCTTTCGCAGACACGGTGACTGCGACCGCGCGACCGTCCGCGCGCCACTGTGTGTCGACGATGCTGTGCGCAACACCCGCGCTGTCGACGTCGGCGAGCTTTTCGCTGCGTGCGCCATCAAGCACCGACAGCACCGTCAGCTTGTCCGTCACGTCGAGTTTGACGTCGAGCCCAAACGGCGAGCGCTGTTGCGTGCGCGCGCCCTTGAGGCCGAGTTGCGCCAGCTGCATCGGCGTGCGCTCGCCGACGCCCTGCGCGATGTCGACGCACGCGCTGCCGGGGCCAATCTGCACACCCTCGGGCCAACCGGCTGGCACGTCGCTGGTGTCTTCACGGCACACGCTGATAGCGCCCGCGTCCGACTGCTGAAAGGAAAACGCGCCCGACGCATGCCAACCCAAAAACCGCGCATCCGCCAACGCGGGTACCGCAGCGAAACACAACAGCAAGGCGAGCGGGCAACGCGAGATGAAACAACGCATGCGCTGCACTAACACCTTGGCTGCCGACGCCAAAGCGCATCAATGACGGTCGCTACGCGATCGTGATGTCTTTTTGTAAGTAGACGTCTTGGATTGCGTGCAAAAGCGCGACGCCATCTTTGCGCGGTTTTTGAAACGCTTTGCGTCCCGAGATCAAACCGGCGCCGCCTGCACGCTTGTTGATCACGGCGGTGCGCACGGCCTCCGCGAGGTCGGTGGCGCCCTTGGACTCGCCGCCCGAGTTGATGAGCGGCGCGCGCCCCATGTAGCTACACGCGATCTGGTAGCGGCACAGGTCGATGGGGTTGTCACTCGTCAGCTTCTCAGTGACGAGCTTGTGGGTCTTGCCAAAGTTGACGGCACCGTAGCCATTGTTGGTGTCGGGTAGCTTTTGTTTGATGATGTCCGCTTGGATCGTGACGCCGAGGTGGTTGGCTTGGCCAGTCAAGTCAGCGGCTGTGTGATAGTCGACGCCGTCTTTTTTAAACGCGTTGTTGCGCAAATAGCACCACAACACCGTCACCATGCCGAGCTCGTGCGCGCGCGAAAACGCGTCGGAGACCTCTTGCAGTTGGCGGCGCGACTCAAGCGATCCCCAGTAGATCGTCGCCCCGACCGCCACGCATCCCATCTCAAAGGCGCGCTGCACCGTGGTGAACGGCGTTTGATCGGGCTGTTGCGGCAGGCTCAACAGCTCGTTGTGGTTGAGCTTGAGCATCATCGGGATCTTGTGCGCATAGCGGCGCGCCACGGCACCGAGCACGCCATACGTCGACGCTACTGCGTTACAGCCGCCGTCGATGGCGAGCTCGATGATGTTTTTGGGATCGAAGTATTCGGGGTTGGGCGCGAAGCTGGCGCCGGCCGAGTGTTCGATGCCTTGGTCGACGGGCAGGATGCTGACGTAGCCGCTGTTGGCCAAGCGGCCGTGGCCAAAGATCGACTGCAGGTTGCGCAGCACGATGGGGTTTCGGTCCGAGTCCGCGAACACGCGATCGATGAAATCCGGCCCCGGCAAATGCAACGACTCCTTCGGGATGGTGGTGGACTTGTGGGTCAACAAGCCTTCATCTTTGCCGAGCAATTCTTGGATCGTGCTGACACTCATGTGCGGCTCCTACGTGGCGCGTTCGACGGTGATTGACGACGGCTTGATGGCATTTGCGCAACGAAACTTCAACACGCCCATGCAGCACATGCGCGCAGCGGTCTCGAAGCCTGCTACCGTGACACGCACTCACGCCCCACTATGCGCTCATCCAAAACGACACCGACGCTTGACGCGCCCGCCGATGCTGTTGCCGACAAGCGCGCGATCGTGGCGCAGATTCGCCTCAACCTTGTCGATGCCCAGCGCGTCATGATGGATGCGGCCACCGCAGCAAAAGACGCCGCCACGCACGAAGAAAACAAGCCTGAAAACGACAAGGACACCCGCGCGATCGAGGCGGGCTACCTCGCGGGTTCGCAAGCGCAACGGCACCGCGACATCACCTTGGCGTTGGCCGCGCTCGATCACATGCCAGTGCGCGCTTTTTTGCCCGACGAGCCGGTGGCGGTGGGCGCTCTCGTCACGCTTGAGCGCGGGCGCATCACGTCGAAGGCCTTCGTCATTGCGCTGGGCGGCGGCAGCAAAGTCGCGCTGGCGGGCGCCGACGTTCACGTCATCACGCCGTCATCTCCGCTGGGGGAAGCGTTGATGGGCACGTGCCAGGGCGACAGCGCGGAGATCGTCGGCCGCAACGTCGAGATCGTGCGCGTGCTCGCTGTGCGCTGACGCCAGCTCGTCATGCCTGTGGTGTTGGACGCGGTCTAACGCTACGGTACCGCGATGACTGCTGCCGTGAGCTACCGCATCGTCGCTGACAACCCAAGCGCCCACCTGTTTACCGTGCGCACCACCGTGACGACGCCCGGCGCGGCACAACGCTTCTCGATGCCGGTGTGGATCCCGGGTAGCTATTTGGTGCGCGAGTTTGCGCGCCACGTCGTCGCTGTCCACGCCCACTGCGGCGCCACGCCAGTGACCGTGCGCAAGCTCGACAAAAACACCTGGGAGGCGGCGCCCTGCGACGGCCCTGTCGTCGTCACCGCCACCATCTACGCCTGGGATCTATCGGTGCGCGCCGCCCACCTCGCCAACACGCACGGATTTTTTAACCCCACCAGCTTGTGCTTCTCGTTCGCCGGCTTTGAGGATCGACCGTGTGACGTCACCATCGAGGCGCCGCGTGCTACAGCGTGCGCGTCGTGGAAGGTCGCAACCACGCTCAAGACGGCGAGCGTGGACGCGCGTGGCTTTGGTGGCTACACAGCGACCAGCTACGACGACCTCATCGATCACCCAGTGGAGATGGGAACGTTTGAGACTGTGGGCTGGTCCTCGGGCGGCGTACCGCACGCGATGGCGCTGACCGGGCGCGTGCGCTTTGACCGCGATCGCTTGGCGCGCGACTGCGAGCGTATCTGCAGCGAACACATCGCGATGTTTCACGGCACGCGCGCGCCGCCCATGGACCGCTACCTGTTTTTGACGACGGCGCTGGGCGACGGATACGGCGGCCTTGAGCACAAAGACTCGACCGCGCTCATCTGCAAGCGGGATGACTTGCCGCGCCCTGGTGTGAAGACCTCAAGCGAAGGGTACCGGGGTTTTTTGGGGTTGGTGAGCCACGAGTACTTTCATTTGTGGAACGTCAAACGCATCAAGCCGCTGGCGTTTGCGCCTTACCGTCTTGACGTCGAGAACTACACACAAACGCTGTGGGCGTTTGAAGGCATCACCAGCTACTACGACG
>JAYTVG010000906.1:0-3458 GCA_043744135.1 Deltaproteobacteria bacterium
CCTTCGTGTTGAGCGGTCTGATGTGCGCGTGCGGGGTTGCCTCACCAGCCGGTGTGCGTGCCCCTGACGACGCGCCAGGGCCCGTGGGTGGCGCCGACACCGACACCACGCCGCCAAGCGGGCCGGCCACCATCGCGGAGTCGTTTGATGCCGCGGACGCAGCCACGCGCACGGCACAGCTCAAAGCGTTGCAGGCTGCGCGTGCCATCCGCATCGAAGCGTACCGCTCACAATTCGCCAAAGTGCCAGGGCGACGTGCGGTGGCGGATCTCAACGCGCTCGCAAAAGCGCAACAAGGCAAACAGAATTGGAAAGACGCGCAAGACGCCGCGTTGGCGAGCGCGTTGTTTTACCCGGACGATCTCGGCGCGCTGCCGGCAGCGGCGTTGGCGATGCACATGGCGTTTGCACGCGGCGAGTACGGCGAAGGGTTCACGCTGTTTGAAGATGTGACCTCGATGTTCACGCAGCCGCTCATGCAGGCACGCGCGCAGTGGGCCCTCGCGGTGCAGCTGCTCGCGACCCCGCACTGGGGCACCACGCGCGGCGGCGAGTACCTGCGCGGTCGCTACGATCAAGGCACGCAAACGCAGACCTACCGCGAAGACCGCGCCAAGGCGATCGCGGCGCTTCAGCACGCGCGCGTCGTCATGCAACAGCACGCCGCGCCGCGGCAGGAGCGCGCGGAGCTCAGCATGCAGCTCGCCTCAGCACTCGCGAGCTTCACCGAGTTCGACCCGACCTGGAACTATTGGTGGAGCGCAGCGCGCGGGGCCGACGATGGCTTAGTGGATGAAGAGGGCGCCGACGAGCGCGCCGATGGGTGGGTTGACACGTCGTGGAGTGCGCAGCTCAACCGCAGTAAGCCTCGTGGTGTCGAGGTCGCCGCGGATGGGACGCCGCTGTTCACGTCGCGGCCACAAAACTACGAAGCCGCCACCAACGACGTCGGGCGCATCAAGTTCTTGCTCGACGAAGCGCAGGCCATCGACGACAGCTTGGACCACGAACTCGCCGCACGTGCGTTAGTGCAGCAAGCGATGCTGTTTCGCGCGCGCGACGGTGCCGAGCGCGTCGATCGCTTGCGCGGCTGGTGGTGGCAAGGATCATCGCCGTACAAGGATGCGGGCAGCGACGTGCACTTGTATGCGCTCGCGGATGACGAGGTGCTCACGCTGGTTGCGACGAGCGTTCGCACGCTCAAGGTGCCCGCTGACGAGGCTACGCCCGCCCTGTTAAAGCAAGTGTGGGAGCGCTACCCCACAGCACCGACGGCACAACAAGCGCGGCTGTTGCTCGGGTCGTTTTACGCGTCGCGCCAGCAGTACCCACACGCGCTTGAGGTGTGGGAGGGTGTTACGAGCGCAAGTCCTGCGCGCGCGCAAGCGCAGGCGCTCGCGGACCAGCTCAAGGCTCAGGAGCTAACATTCGTTGCTCCAGTGACCCAGGCTGCCGCCAACGCCGCGGCGCTGTCCGTGCAGTCGCGCAATCTGTCGCACGCATGGTTTGTCGCCACCCGCATCGACACCGATAAGTTGCTCGCTGCGTTTGAGGCGGCATGGGCGCCGGGACCGCGGCGCGGCAGCGATGACAACACGTTTGAGCCGTCGTCGTTTGGCTGGGCGTTTGTGCAAGGCGACCCGGCGCGCACGCAACGCTTCATGACCAAAGACGTGGTCCGTTTTGAGGCTGACGTGGCGGTCGACCCGTCGATGCGCCCGAGCGAAAACAAGATCGCTACCCCACTTGTGAAGCGTGGCGCATGGCTCGTCGAGGGGCGCACGCAAAGCGGCGGTCCAGTGGTGGCGCGCACCATCGTTGTGCTCGAGCAGACAGCGACGCTTGTGAAGACCACCAAGGAAGGACAAATCGCGTGGGTCGTCGAAGCCAAAGACGGCACGCCCATGGCGGACACCAAGGTGGAGGTGTTTAGCTACGCATCGACCTGGCCCAACAACCGCGAGATCAGGCGCTCAAAAAAGACCGTCGTCGTGACCGACGCGCGCGGCATCGCGGCGCTGCCGCGCGGCAACGACTCGGCCATGGTGACGCCCATCGTCGACGGCACGCACAGCATTGCGCTTCAGACCTGGATGGGCGGGCGCTATGCATCGCAATCGAGCGCGGAAAACGAGATGGTCGCGGTGATGATGACCGATCGCACCGTGTATCGTCCCGGTGACGTCGTCAAGATCGCTGTGTGGGCGCGCAAAAAAACCAACGGGGTGTATCGACCCGCCACCGATATCAAGCGCATGCGCATCAGCGTGAACGATGCGCGCGGCCAGGAAGTCAAAGTGCACGACGCTGCCGCCACGCAGTTTGGCTCTGCAACACTTGAGGTCGTGCTGAAAACGGGCGCGACGCTTGGCGCCTACCCTGTGCGTGTTGAGGTGGACGGCCAATACGCCGACGCAGACAACGCCAGCTTCCGCGTCGAGGAGTACAAAGCGCCCGAGTTCACCGTCACCGTCAAAGCTGCAGGGCAAGCGCGCTTGGGTGACAAGATTCCCGTCGAGATCGCCGCGGACTATTTGTCGGGCGGTGGCGTGCCGGGGGCTGCCGTCACCTACCGCGTCTACCGGCGAGACCACGATGCGCCCTACGCCGCCGTGTCGCCGTGGGACTGGTTGTACGGCCGCGGCTTTGGTCGCGTGTGGTACGCCTATCCGTGGTTTTCATGGTGGGACGTCGAGGGCCCACGTCCCATGGCGTGGCAAACGTGGTGGGGTCCGGCTCCATCGCACCCCAAGGAGCTCGTCATGGAGGGCGAGGGACGTTTGGATGCGCAAGGCCGTTTGCGCACGACGGTGGATAGCGGTGCCGCCAAGCGCGACTTTGGCGACCGCGATCACGAATTCGTCGTCGAGGCCGAGGTGGTGGATTTGTCCAGGCGTGTGGTGCGCGGCGAGGGCAGTGTGCTCGTGACACGCACGGCGTTTTTGGCAGCGCTCGAACTTGAAGCCGGCTGGGCGCGCGCAGGCAGCGATGTGCAACTCGTGTTGTCGACGCGCCAGCCCGACGGCTCTGCCTTCGCCACCACAGGCAAGCTTGAATTCTCACGGGTCGCTGGCGTGTCCGACGGCGGCCAAGTGCACGGTTCAACAATTGTGGAAACACGCGACATCACCACCGACACCGCCGGCCCCACGCGCGTTGCATGGCGCGCCAAGGACGCTGGCCAATATCAGATCGCATTTGTCGGCAAGGACAAAGCCGGCACCGAGGTTCGTAGCAGCGTGTTGGCGTGGATCACCGACGACGGTTTTGATGGACGGCGCTACCGTTTCGCAGGTGTCGAAGTGATCGCCGACAAGCGCACCTACAACGTCGGCGACACCGCGTCGTTGTTGATTAACGTCGACCACGCTGGCGCTTCGGTGTTGCTGGCCACGCGCGTCGACCAAGGTACGCTGTTGGACTACCGCGTCATCAAGCTGCAAAATAAATCAATGGTG
>JAYTVG010000907.1:0-3454 GCA_043744135.1 Deltaproteobacteria bacterium
GCGGATACCAACGCTGTGTGTCGCGGGCACCGCCGACGATCTGGCGCCACCTGCGCAGGCCTTCTTACTCGCCTCGCGCGCGCCGCCAGGCGTGTGCACGACGCTCGAGGTCGACGCAGGGCACATCGATATGCTCGTGTCGCAGCGGGCGCCTGCGTCGGTGTGGCGGCCCGTCACCACGTTTGTCGGTCGACACGTCTCGATGCGTGCGCCATCGTGACGGGGTGCTTCAATTTCAACGTTCATCTCCCAAGGTCGATGAATTAAATTGTTCATCTCCCAAGGTCGATGAATTAAATTGTTCATCTCCCAAGGTCGATGAATTTCATTGTTCGCCTCGCGGGGTCGTTGCCTCTAAAAACCTCGCGCGCGCGTTGACGCGTTTTTGTTCGCTGGCCGCGTTCATGGTGTGCGCCGCGTGTCCGGCCCAACGGCCGGACAAAGTCACCTTCACCCTCGACAAAAACGTTGGCCCGGGGGAAGTGCGCTGCGGGCCCGTGCGCCGCGACAACGAGCTCATCGGCGGGCCCGGCGCCTACGGCCAGGTGGGGCGCGCGTTTCGCTGCAACAACGCCAAGCTGCGGTTTTTGGTGCAGGACGCATCGCGCCCGATCGGCGTGTCGAGCCGCGGCGGCAACTTGATTGACGTCGACGTCGTGCGTCTTGAGGGCAGCCCCGGTCAAGACACGTTTCGCGAGCATGCCAGCGCTATCGGGGTGCGCGAGCTCGCGCCTGATTCCGTCGAGGTCAAAAACGACGGCACAAACGGTGAGCCGGGCATCATCCGCGTGCGCGGCCGCCCCGCTGACCTCACGCTCGCCCCGCAAGCAGCGCTGCTCGCGCAAGACCTGCATGGCACGCTCATCAACGACTACGTGCTGTACCCCGACGCCGACTACATCGAGGTGCGCACCACGTTCATCAACGAAGGTGAGCCGGTGTTTGACGTGGTGGCGGCGGACTTCCTCGCGTTTGGCGGCTTGACGACGTCGCACACCCCCGCGCTCGGTTTCGGCGCCGTGCCGGTGTTTAGCGAGGTGCCGTATTTCTCGTCGACGCGCGGCCCGGGGGTGTCGTACGCGTGGGTGTGCGAAGGCGAAAACGCCGCGTTGCCGTTGGTGGACGCGAGCACCACGGCGCCATTTTGCGGCAGCGGCGTCGCAGTCGGCAGCGAGCGCACATTTATCCGCTGGCTCGTGGTGGGCGACGGCTCGCTGCAAAGCACCACGCGCACCGCGCTCACGCTCAGAGACCTTCCCTATGGTGACGTCGTCGGTAGCGTCGTGAGTCGCGACGGCACAGCCGTATCGGGCGCGTACGTGAGCGCGCTGACGGCGGCGCTGACGGAGCCGGGGGCGCATGTGCAAAACGAAGCGATCACAAACAACGCAGGCGCCTTCGTGTTGAGCTTGCCCGAGGGCGACTACGTGCTGGTTGCGCACACGCCCGAGCGCGCACGCGGCAGCGGCACTGCCGTCCGCGTGGCAGTAGCAGGCGAGGCCAACGTCGGCGCGCTCGACATCGGTGACCGCGCGCACTTGGTCGTGACCACCGCCTTTGTCGACGTCGACGGCGGTGTTGCGCCGGCACAAGCGGCGAAGCTGGTGCTGGTGCCAGGTGCAGGGACACAGCTGCCGTCGGATGTGCTGGACGATTTTCACGCTGGAGCAGTTTCCCACTACCAAGTGAGCGCGGATGGCGCGTTCGCTGTCGATGTCCCGGCGGGCAATTACACCGCGTATGTTTCGCGCGGCTTCGACTGGGAGCGCGCGCAGCGCGACGTCAACCTCATTGCCGATGCTTCAGTGAGTATCGAAATGACGCTAGTTCGAAGCTTTCAAATGCGTGGAATCGTCAGCGCTGAGATGCACCAGCACTCGCTCGGCTCCGTCGACGCGCGCGTGCCAATCGCGACGAAAGTGTTGGAAAATGCCGCGGAGGGCGTGCAGGTCGCGGTCTCGACCGACCACGACAACATCATCGACTTCGCGCCGCATGTCGCCGCGCTCGGTCTGCAGGGGCAGTTGGTCGCGTTTGCCGGCAACGAAGTGAGCTACACGGACATCGGCCACTTCAACGTCTACCCGTTTGACATCGACCCCGCGGATCCCTTGCGCGACGTCGGTGCACGCCTGTGGTGGCTGAAAAACATCCCGACGGTGTTCGCCGACGCGCGCAGTGCAGCGGCCGGCGATGACGATGCGATTGTGCAAATCAACCATCCGCGCGCGGGCATCACCGGCTATTTCACCTCATTGCGGCTCAACCCTGTCGACGCCACCCGCTTCGTGCAAGCGCCGCCGCGCTACACCACGCTGCCTGCTGACATCTACAGCGCGTGGGCGGGCAACTTCGATGCTGTCGAGGTCAATGGCAACCTAGGCACGGCTGCCCAGTTCACGCGCGACGCGCAACCCGCGCTTGCCACGCTCGCGGACCAACACCCAAGCGACGTGCCGAGCTTGGCCGACTACTTCGCATTGTTGGGCGCCGGCATGACCGTGAGCGCGGTGGGCAACAGCGACTCGCACCAGCTCAACGAGGGCGTCGGCTACCCGCGCAACTTCTTGTTTGTACCAAATGACGACGTCACGCAGATCACCGCACCGGTGCTCAAGGCGGCGATCCGCGCGCAGCGTGTGGCCGTTGGCGAAGGGTGCGTCGCACAGCTGCAAGTGGACGGCGTCGCGCGCATGGGTCAAGCCGAACTCACACCGACATTGAACGTCGACGCGCGTTTTGTGGTGTTGGCGCCGTCGTTTGTCAGCGTCGGCAGTGTCGAGGTCTACGTCAACGGCGTGGTGCAACCGCTGGTGGCGCAAGGGCAGGATATCGCGATCGACGCGACGGGGGTGCTGTCGCTACCGCTGGCGGATCCGCCGGCCCCGCGTCCCACGAAGCGCACAAACGCGCGTTTGTTGGGCCTCGCTGACGTCGCCACAAGCGACGCGGTGGTGGTGGTGCTGGCGCGTGACGGCGCGGGCCTGCAGCCCACCGGCAACGGCGCGGTGTTTTGCTTCACGCCGCCGCTGTATCTCGACGCCGACGGCGACGGCGCCTGGACACCGTATCTCGCGCTCACGCAGACCATCGCGCCGTGACGTTTAGCGCGCGGCGCTGAGGTCGCGCCACCAGGGCAGCGGCGTGTCGACGTGCGCGGGCTGCAGCGGCTGTCCCAACATCGGCATCACGACGCGCGCGCCCGTGCGCTGTGCTTGCGCGTGCAGCTGTTCGGCCGGCTCTGCCCAAGGGTGCAAGCCGAGGTCAAACGTGCCCCAGTGCACTGGCAGCAAACAGCCGCCGCCGAGCATCTCAAAGGCCTTCAGCGCATTTGTCGGGCCGAGGTGAATATCAGCCCACATCGCGTTCCAGGCGCCGATCTCGAGCATGACGAGGTCAAAGGGGCCACAACGATCGCGAATGGTCAAAAATGCATCGGTCAGACCGGTGTCGC
>JAYTVG010000908.1:0-3451 GCA_043744135.1 Deltaproteobacteria bacterium
TCACGGTCAACAAATCGAGCACGACCTTAAACGTGCGCCCGATGCCGTAGTTGCTTTTGCCGGCCGTGCGCGGACGGTGGTTGACGACAATCTCCGTGACCTTGCCGCCCGCCCACGTCGCGTAGATCGGAATGAAGCGGTGCATCTCGCCGTACAAATGCACATGCTCGATGGTACTTTTGCGGTACGCCTTGAGCGTGCAACCGTAGTCGTGGATGTGCACGCCACCGACAGCGCCGATGAGCCGGTTCGCGAGCACGGACGGAAAACGCCGCGACAACAGCCGATCTTGTCGGTTCTTTCGCCAGCCGCTGACGACGTCAAAACCTTCGTTGAGCTTGTCGAGCAGCCGCGGGATGTCCGCGGGATCGTTTTGCAGGTCCGCGTCGAGCGGGACGATGACGTCGCCGCTTGCGTGGTCCATACCAGCCACCATCGCTGCAGTTTGGCCGAAGTTCCTGCGAAGCAGCACGGCTTTGTAGCGCGCGTCTGCGTTTGCCTGGGTGCTTAGCATCGCGGGCGTGTCATCTCGTGATCCGTCGTCGACAAGGATCACCTCGGCGTCAAGTGCCAGGGTGTCAAGCACAGCGTCTATCTCCGCGAACAGCCGCGGCAGGTTTTCCGCCTCGTTCAGGCACGGCACGACGAGGGAGAGCTTCATGGTGCGTTCGCTATAGCCGCGGCGCGCGCTCAGTAAAACACCAGAAGCGCTCGGTGTACGGTAGCGCGAAAAATCGCTGCGCATCGTCGCTGACGGCACTAACGTCATGGCGTGCGCGCGCCGCGTCCCTCCACACCTGCATCGCCCTTGATGTCATTGTCGCCGCTGTGGTGGGCTGTCGTGATCACGTTGTCGACGCTGGCGTTCGCCGTGTACTGCGTGTTTTCCATCACGCGCCACCGCGCGTTTGGCTCAGGCAGCTGGGACATGGGCTGTTACGTGCACAACGTGTATCTGTTGGGGTTCTTAAAGCCTCCCGTGTCAAGCGTGCTCGGCGACGCCAATTTTTGGGGCGGCACCAACCACTTCATGCCGAGCCTCGTGTTGGCAGCGCCGCTGGCGTGGTTCGGCTCGACGTCGAGCTTGTTGGTGTTGCAGGCGCTGTGCGTCGCGGCGGCGGTGCTGCCGATGGCGGCCTGGGCTGCGCGTCGCGGCGCACCGGCGTCGAGCATTGTGGCGGTGGCGGTGGCGTATCTGTTCGCGGTGGGTACGCAGTCGATGATCAACTTCGACGTGCACGAAATAGCGCCCGTTCCTGTGCTGATGTTTGCTGCGCTGTGGGCGTTTGCTGTCGGCCGCACCAAGATGGGGCTGGTCGCTGTCGTCGTCATGGCGGGCTGTAAAGAGTCCGCGATTTTGTACGCGTGCAGCTTTGCATGCGCGCTGGCGCTCACGGACAAAAAACACCGACGCGTGTTGCTGTGGTTGGCGGCGGCGATGGCAATTTGGTTTGTCGTCGTCATCGCGGTGATTCAACCGGCCCTGCTTGAGCCCGGTGCTCGCATGTTGCACGTCGACCGCTTCGAAGGGGGCGTGTGGGGCACGGCGCTGCGGGCGCTGCGCCACCCCGTGGACACGGCGTGGTCGCTGGTGTCACCCGCTCCCAAAGGCAGCTCGCTTGCGACCACCACGCTGGGCTTTGCCTTCGTGCCGCTGTTGTCGCCAAGCGCGTGGCTGTTTGCGTTGCCAAATTTAGCCGAGCGATTTTTGTCGAACAAGCGCGAGATGTGGGGGCTCGGGTTTCACTACAGCCTCGTGCTGGTGGCAGCCTGCGCCTACGGCACCCTCGACGTCGCTGCGCGCTTGCGTCACAGCGTGAGCGAGCGGGCGGCGCACGCGGTCGCGGTCTTAGTGGGCGCTGGCTTCGTGTTGTCGTTGGCGTTGTCGCCGGTGGCGCTCGAGTTCGTGGAGCTCCACAAAAGCTATATGGCTGATGACGCCACGGTGGCGCGTTACCGCCGTGCGCTCACGTTCGTGTCGGATAGCGCCAAGGTCGTCGCGCAAAACCACTTCTTGCCGCACCTCGCGTTTCGGCAGTTTATCTGGCAACCGCAGCAGCGCTTTGTGGCGCGCGCCGACGTCGTCATTGTCGATAGCGCAGCGTCAGCGTGGCCCAACAGCCCCGCGTACATCGCGCAGTTGATAGCGTCGCTCAGCCGTGATTTCGCGTGGCGCATCGCGTTTCACGAGGACACCACGTTCGTATTCGTTCGCCGGGACACCGGCGCCACCAACTGACCACAGGCACCACGCACATCGCGGCCGCGGTTTTGACGCACGGTGCACAGACAACCTAGGCCGCTCAAGGTCCGTGCGAACGCTAGCACCGCGTCGTCGTCGGGGGCGCGGTCGGTGGTGCCAGCGTGCTCGTTGAGCGCGATGATGTTGACGTTGTGACGAAAGCCGCGCGCGAACTCCGCCAACCGCTTGGCGTCGTCGAGCGTGTCGTTCTTGCCGCGCAACAGCACATACTCGAGCAAGATTTTTTCTTTCGGCTCGAGCGCGTAGTCGAGCAGCGCTTGCTTGAGCGCCGCTAACGGGTACGCGCGGTTCACGGGCATGATGCGCGAGCGCACATCGTCGGTGGTGGCGTTGACGCTGACCGCCAACAACGGCCGGACCTTAAGCGTCGCCAACCGCGCAATGGCGGGCACCAAGCCCGACGTCGACACGGTGATGCGCTTTGGGCTCATGCCGATGCCTTGCGGGTGACACAACACCTCGATCGCGCGCGCGACGTGATCGAAGTTGTGCAGCGGCTCCCCCATGCCCATGAACACCACGTTGAGTTGTTGGCCGCTGGCGGGACCGAGCGCGCGCATCAGCACCAACACCTCGCCAACGATCTCGCCCGCAGTCAAGTTGCGCACGATGCCCATGGTTCCGGTCGCGCAAAACGTGCACGCCATCGCACAACCGACCTGCGAGCTCACACACAATGTCACGCGCGGGTTTTTCACCGCACGCGGCATATGCACGGCTTCGATCGCGTGGCCGTCGACGGTGTGCAACACGCAGCGGGTGGCGCCATCGCTTGACGGGTGCGTCTGCACCAGCTGCGGCAACGCGTCGTCGTAGTTGACAAGCACACCGCGCGCGCGCCTGCCAATCGCCGGACCCTGCGCGTTCCACGTCGACACACGCTGAAGTTTTGCAAACACTTGTGCGGGGTCGCCGACGAGGCCGTCCGCCGTGTTGAGATCACCAGGCAACTGCGCCCACAACGACGGTCGACCGGCGCGCTCAGGTGCTGCTGCGAGCGCGTTTGTGATCGGCAATGCCACGATCTACCTCGTCATGAGGGTCTCAGCCTGCAAGCTAACGCGCGCGTGCCAAACCACCAAACGCAACGCATCACGCCGCGATCCCTGAGCCGCGCCCCTTGACACGCCGGGGGGCAGCACTTACGACAGGCGCCGGTGTGGGGTCGTAGCTCAGCTGGGAGAGCGC
>JAYTVG010000909.1:0-3451 GCA_043744135.1 Deltaproteobacteria bacterium
GTTGGCGGCGGCGTTTTTCGGCCTGCGCTATTTACAAGACCAGCGCGTCAGACCGCACGAGCCGGTGGTGGTGCAGATATTGCCGCACGACAAGCCGACGACGATCGAGATGAACCAGGCCCACGACGATGTGCTGCGCACCATCGCAGACGTGCCCGCGGACCCGCAGGCGCGTAACGCTGCGCTTGGTCGGGCGGAGCAAGCCATGTCCACGGGTGATGCCGCGGCAGCGTCGCTCGCGTACGACGAGGCGATAAACGCCGACCCGGGCAGCCCCAAAGCGCATTTGGGCCGCGCCACCGTTGCGATGAGTCTGCGCGACTGGAAAGCGGCGGAACTGCATTTCGCCAAGGCCATGGCCCTCGACCCGCAATATGAAGCGAAGCTGCGCGGCTTACACGCGCGCGCACAGCAGCTCGCAGGCACCGCGCCGTAACGCACACGCCTGCCGACGGCGACGCGGCAGGGTTGCGGCGCCGCCGTGAGCATGGGAGACCGCCTCCAACTTGGAGGCACATATGGGTATTTTCGATTTCGTCTCGTCGGTGGGCAAAAAACTCGGCATCGACTACTTCGAGGAGCAGGACCGCATCAAGAAGCTCGACGAGGAGGGTGCTCGCCTGACCGCGCAGCGCGACGCTCGCGAAAAGCTCAAGTTGACCTTGGTCAGCGCCGTCAACGCCATGGGCCTGTCGATCGAGGGTTTCGCGGTGTCGTTGGTCGACACCACCGCCAAGCTGTCGGGCAACGCGAAAAGCCAAGCCGATAAGGAAAAGGCCGTGTTGTGCGTCGGCAACCACGCAGGGATCGACAAGGTGGACGACTCTGACATGACCGTGACGGTGCCCGAGCCGCCAGCGGTCTTTCACACCGTCGTTAAAGGCGACACGTTGTCGCTCATCGCGAAGAAGTACTACGGCATCATCATGGCGTACCCTGACGTCGCCACCGCCAACCAGCCGCTGATCAAAAACGCTGACGATATCTCGCCTGGCTGGGTCATTCGCATCCCGCCACTCAAGAGCATCACCTACACGCTCAAAAAGGGCGACACGTTGTCGAGCGTCGCAAAGACCATGTACGGCGATATGATGAAGTATCCGGTGCTCGCCGACGCCAACAAAGACGTCATCAAAAATCCCGACGTCGTTGAGCCGGGCTGGACCATCGTGGTGCCGGCGTTGTTCGCGCTGCCTGGGCAAACACCAAACGCGTAGTCACGAGCTGCCGTCGCCGGCGCGGTCGTCGACGCGGGTGCAGGGTGACCCCTGCGCCCGATTTTTTTGGCGCCCGATTTTTTTGTGGCGCCCGGTTTGTCACCGCGCCAATGAAACGAGCGCGCGCGTCGCGGATTGCTGAGCGTTGCGCGCATTGTTGTGACGACCGGTCCCGACAGAAGCGGGCACGGCGCTTGGCACGCGTGCTGCTTTTGCTGTTGCATGGCACGCATCAACCTCCTTTTGCACAAGCTTGACGCCGCAATGCATCGCCTCGCGGTCGCCGTGGTGGGAGACGACGGCGCCCCGGTGGCGCCCAGCATGTTGTCGACGGGCAGCGCGCAGCTCGACGGTGTGCTCGAGGGCGGCTTGCCGCGCGGCCGCATCGTCGAGGTGTTTGGCGCGCCCGGCAGCGGCAAAGGCGCGTTTTCAAACGCCTTGATCGCGCACGCGCAGCAGCACGGTGAAAACTGCGCGCTCATTGACGTCGAGCAGAGCTTTCATCCGGCGCGCGCGCGGGCGCAGGGCGTGTCGCTACAACACCTCGCGGTCGCACGGCCGACCGATGGCGAGCAAGCGCTGCAGCTCGTGGAGGCGCTGGTGCGTGCGCGCGCAGCGAGTCTGGTGGTGGTGGACAGCGTCGCAGCACTGCTGCCGCGTGCCGAGCTGAAGTATGCTGTTGGCGAGGCGCCAGCTGGGCTGCACGCACGCATGATGAGTCAGGGCCTGCGGCGCATCGCGCAGATCGCGAGCACCCACAGCGCGGTGGTGGTGTTTTTGAATCAGCTGCGCACCACCTTTGACGACGCCGGCCGCGCGGTCACCACGACGTCGGGCGGGCACGCGCTGCATTTTTTCGCAGCGGTTCGCTTGCAAACGCTCGCGACGGGACTTGACGGCGTGCGGATGTGCATCGTGAAAGGTCCGCAGCAGCAGGCCCACGCCACCGTCGCTTTGGTACCCCAACAAAAAACCCCGACCGCAGGCGTCGGAGTTGTCGTGCAAGCCAGCTCTGGCGCTAGCCCTTCGTGACGACGACGCGATCGGCTTCAAAGCGCACGCGCACCGAGCCACCTTTTTTGACGCCCAGGGGGGTCAAGGGCAGCCGCAAAAACGCGCCTTGGTCGCCGATTTGCTGTGCTTTGTACTTGCGCTCCTCGCCGACGTTGGGCATCGAGCGACCGCGCCCGCCACTGCCGAATTTCTCGCCGACGTAGCTTTCCATCGCGTCGACGGAGCGACCCTGCGCCTTGAGCTCCTTGAGTGCACGACGAATGATCGTGCCGGCAGATTTGCGGCCCGCGAGAATTTTTTCCACACCAGAGATGCCGTCGAGCAGGTAGGCGATTTGCACGTCTTTGAACGAGACGATTTGACGTTTGGAACCAGATTTCTTTGCCATGTGACGACCTTTTGGGGGCATGTGTTGCCGTGTGCTTGGGTTGCGTGCGTGAGAAAGCTTAGCACGTGCTAACCCCTGGCGTTTCACCATGCAACAAAAAACCAGGAAGCCTAAGCATTTAGCGCGTTTTCGAGGTCCTTTGTGAGGTCCGCAATGTCTTCGATGCCAACCGAGATACGGATCAAACCGTCGTCAATCCCCAAGGCGAGTCGGTTGGCCGCCGGCACCGATGCGTGTGTCATGATCGCGGGATGTTCAATGAGGCTTTCGACACCGCCCAAGCTCTCAGCGCACGCAAACACACGGGTGGTTTTGAGCAGGCGTCGTGCCTTGTCCAATCCACCTTTGGCGACAAACGAGATCATCGCCCCCGGCGCCTTCATCTGGCGCTTGCACAGCTCGTGTTGCGGGTGTGTTTTTAGTCCCGGGTAATAGACCTTCTCCACTTGCGGATGGGCCTGCAGCAACTCCGCGATTTGCGCCGCGTTTTCCATGTGGCGCGCCATGCGCACATGCAGCGTCTTGGTGCTGCGCAACAACAAGAAACAATCCCATGGGCCCGGCACGGCGCCGACCGACTTTTGCACCAGATACAACCGCTCACGCCACGCATCGTCGTTGAGCACGATGGCACCACCGATGACGTCGGAATGCCCACCGATGTACTTCGTGGTCGAGTGCACCACAAAGGTCGCGCCGAGGGCGAGCGGGTTTTGCAGGTACGGTGTCGCGAAGGTGTTGTCGACGGCGACGGGGATGCCAAGCGCCTGCGCGTCGGCGCAGACCGCGGCGATATCGACCAACCGCAACATCGGGTTAGTGGGCGTTTCGA